>NZ_JADBUE010000310.1:0-33577 GCF_020245805.1 Microcystis sp. M179S2
CAATCTTTAATTCATCCGCCATATTTTAATAGCTTGAGTCAGTAAAGACGTGCGTTACACTACGTTAACGCACCCTACAAAATTGGCTTGAGTCAGTAAAGACGTGCGTTACACTACGTTAACGCACCCTACAAGATCGGCGTACTGCTACGCAGTGTCTTCGGCATCGCACTGTAAGGATGGGCGGTAATTTTTCCCGTGTCATTATCAAAATTAGGAGAAAGTGGCTTAATATATATATGAGGTACTTATCTCCTATTAAAAACCGCCAACAACGAAATGAAAACTTTAAATCAGAATCCCTGGCAAGTAGAGGGAGGAGAAACCCTGCCCCTACTTTACGAAATTGATCAACATCTTTGGTTAGAGGAAACAATAAAAATCCTCAAGGAAAATCGCTTAGATGAATTAGATGTAATCCATTTAATTGAGGAATTAGAAAGCTTGAGTAAAAGAGATAAAAACCGAGTCAGTAGCTTACTTGAACAAGTGATCAGGCATTTATTACTTTTACAATATTGGACAACAGAAGCAGAAATAAATCGGAATCATTGGCGAGCGGAAATTATCAGTTTTCGCACGCAATTAAGAAAATGTTTAACGACGAATTTACAGAATTATTTAGCTGAGGAATTACCGATAATCTATCAGGATGCTTTCGATTATGTTCAAGAAAAAACTGGTTTTTCTGGCGATTTTCCCCGAGGATGTCCTTACAGTTTAGAGCAATTATTAGATAAAAATTGGTTCAACTATGAAGATTAGACATTAAAAATGATAGAATTATCGAGGAAAGCCGTTCTCAAACGATGGGTTTTTTAACTGAAATTTGCGATAATAAGATGCGCTTAAATTATCAACTGGGCATCAATGCAGATTTTTAGTTCTTTTGTCTCATCTACGGCGACTTTTGCCGAATTATCCCTACAAGCGGCCAAGGCCCCTGTTGATACCCTCACGGGTTGGTCATTAGAGGATCGCGATCCGCAGGTGATCGAAAAATTTGTCCCCCTTCTGGATTGGTTTTATCACCATTATTTTCGCGTTAAAACCGATGGTTGGGAAAATATTCCCCCCTCAGGACAGGTATTATTCATCGGCTCCCATAACGGCGGTTTAGCGGCTCCCGATATGTTTATGATGATGTATGATTGGTTTCAACGCTTTGGCAGCGATCGCTTAGTCTATGGTTTGATGGATTCGCGAGTCTGGCAAGTTTTTCCATCCCAAGCGCATCTAGTGGCCCAAATGGGGGCCATTCATGCTCATCCGAAAATGGCGATCGCTGCTTTAAATAGTGGCGCTAGTGTCCTCATTTATCCAGGAGGTGCTGCGGATGTTTTCCGTCCCCACAGTTTAAGAAATAAAATTTATTTTGCCGGTAATCAAGCTTTTGTTAAACTAGCTTTACAGTACGAAGTGCCGATTATTCCCGCCATTTCCCACGGCGCTCACTCGACTCTGTTTGTCCTCGAAGATATTTATCCTCAATTAAAAGAATTGCATAAAAAGGGTATGCCTTGGCCTTTCGGTATTGACCCTGGGACCTGTCCCATCTATTTCGGTTTACCCTGGGGACTAGCTATCGGTCCCTTGCCGAATATTCCCTTACCCGTACCGATACATACCCGGGTTTGTCCCCCAATTATTTTTGAACGTTACGGCAAAAAAGCGGCCCGGGACCGCCGTTATGTACGGGAATGTTATGAGAAAGTCTGTTATTTGATGCAGCAGCAACTCGATCAATTAGTGGCGGCCAATTCTCCCTGATACTATACAGGAAAGTGGGGACAGAGCGATCCCCATTGAGGATTTCTGCGGTCAGATTAACCCGCTTGTGAGATAATGAAGTGTTTTGAGCAAAGTTATCAGTACAGAGTTTTCTCTTGAGATTTGACGATTATTTGGGGAATGCAGAAAATTATGAAACTATTACCCGCAGAATGCCAGCATTTACAAGACAAAGTAGCCATAGTAACCGGGGCCTCGCGAGGGATCGGTAAAGCGATCGCCTTAGAATTAGCCAGCCAGGGTGCTACTGTAGTGGTGAACTATGCTAAATCTAGCAGTGCTGCCGATGCCGTTGTCGAAGAAATTACCGCGGCCGGGGGAAAGGCAATCGCTCTACAAGCAGATGTGGCTAAAAGCGAAGAAGTGGATAATTTAGTGGACAGTACCAAGGAAAAATTCGGTCATATTGATGTCTTAGTTAATAATGCCGGTATTACCCGGGATACCCTGATGTTAAGAATGAAATTAGAAGACTGGCAAGCGGTCATCGATCTCAATTTAACCGGAGTTTTTCTCTGCACTCGCGCCGTCAGTAAATTGATGTTAAAACAGAAAAGCGGCCGCATAATTAACATCACTTCTGTATCCGGTTTGATGGGTAATCCGGGTCAATCTAATTACAGCGCCGCTAAAGCCGGTGTTATCGGTTTAACGAAAACTTTAGCCAAAGAATTTGCCAGTCGAGGCATCACTGTTAATGCCGTGGCCCCCGGCTTTATTGAAACCGATATGACTCATGACCTCAAAGCAGATGAAATTCTCAAATATATTCCCCTCTCCCGTTATGGAAAACCGGAAGAAGTCGCCGGAATGGTGCGTTTTTTAGCCGCCGATCCCGCCGCTATTTATATCACCGGTCAAGTCTTTAACGTCGATGGTGGTATGGTTATGGCTTAATTCAGTTATCAGTTATCAGTGATTAGTTATCAGATTAAAGTTTTAAGTTTTAAGTTTTAAGCTTTAAATGATATTATTCACCGCTCACTCTTCACTCTTCACTCTTCACTAATTACTGTTTACTGTTTACTGTTTACTGTTTACTGTTTACTGATTACTAATTACTGATTACTGATTACTGTTTACTGTTTACTGTTTACTGATTACTGTTTACTGTTTACTGTTTACTGAAAATGACTTACTGTTTAGGAATTATCAATCGTTTTGGCATTGTTATGGGGGCGGATTCTCGCACGAATGCGGGAGTCGATTATATCTCGGCCTATCGGAAATTATTTGACTTTTCGGTATCGGGAGAAAGAGTAATTATGGTCTGTACATCGGGCAATTTATCGATTAGCCAAGGAGTGATTCACGAACTAAAAAGAGATCTGCACAATCAAGAGGATAAAAATCTCCATTCTCTGACTCATCTCTACGATATCGCCCACTATATCGGTGATAAAAGTCGTCAAGTACAAGCTAGGGAAAGAACTTGGCTAGAACAAGATAATATTGATTTTCAATGTAACTTTATTCTTGGGGGACAAATTAAAGGAGAAGAACCGCAATTATTCCTGATTTATCCCCAGGGAAATCATATTCAAGCCACCAAAGAAACGCCCTTTTTACAGATAGGTGAAACTAAATACGGTAAACCGATTCTTGATCGCACTATTACCTATGATACACCCCTAGAGGAAATGGCTAAATGTGCCTTACTTTCCATCGATTCGACCATGAAATCGAATATTTCCGTTGGACCGCCTATCTATTTGAGTATGTATGAAGCGAATAGCCTAAGCCTACGTCATAAGTTACAATTGCGCCTAGGAGACCCCTACCTAGCCAAAATGCGGAAACTCTGGGAGGATTACGTCCGGCAAGCTTTCGAGGCTATGCCCAATGTGGAATGGCATTATACCGATGAAGACCCCAAAGAGGATATCATAATAGATTAAGTAGCTCTTTTTAACTTAACTTTACAACTCGATGATCATTGTTACCTTGATGTTGGCAGGTAGTCTAGCTTGGTTTTTTAGTAGCCTTGCTGGTGGGGGCAGCCCCCTGATTCTACTCCCCGTTTTAGGTTGGTTTCTCGATGCTGCCGTCATTCCTCCAGTTTTAACCACGGGGATGCTACTCGGTAACGTCCAACGCATGGGAATGTATTGGCGCGCCATTGACTGGCCCTCGACGGTGTGGTATCTACCCGGGGCAATTATGGGATCTACCCTCGGCGCTTTTGTCTTTGCCCATTTACAATTCAAATGGTTGCCGCTAGTTTTGGGAATTTTTCTGGTTTTCTCCTCGCTTAAACAATTATTTCCCCAAGAAGAAAATCCTTTTTTTGAGATTAAAACTTGGTATTTTATGCCCTCGGGATTTATCTACGCTTTCCTCTCAGGATTAGTCGGTAGTACCGGCCCGATGATGAACCTGTTTTATATCAACTATGGGCTAGTTAAAGAACCAATGGTGGCAACGAAATCCGTTCACATGGTAGTAGTTCATGTGGCCAAATTAATCGCCTACGCAGCCTTTGGAGTTTTACATCTGCCCTTTCTCGGTTACGGTTTATTATTAGGATTAGCGGCCTGGCCGGGCAATTGGTTAGGACAAAAAGTTTTAGAAAGAATGAGTCCCCAACAATTTAAACAAGCAGTGATGTTATTCGTTTCGATGAGTGGCCTATTGATGATCTGGCGAGAACGCGGCATCGTCTTTTAAAATTTTGCTGACAAGGGGACAAATTTTGCTAGAATACTAGATAAAGGTGAATTGTATTAACCCCGTGTAATACAGCGATAACCGTTAAATTTGCTCCTTGATTAACCCCCTAGCTGAAAATGACAGAAACCGCCAATTTTACCCTCGAACAAGGTTTAGAACGCTACCAACAGGGAGAAAGCGCCGCCAGTTTATTGCCGGAATTTAAACAATTAAGCGATCGCACTCCGAAAAATGCCGCCGTTTGGTCCTGTTTGGCTTGGTTATATATGCTCACCGATAAACCGGAATTAGCCCTAAAAGCCGCCCAAAAAGCCGTTAAACTCGATAAAGTTTCCCCCCAAAACCGGATCAATTTGGTTTTGGCTATGTTAGAAACCAAAACCGCCGGAGTTAGGGAACATATCGAACTGGTGCAACAATTAGTTAGTTTAAACAAAGAGGTTCGCCAAGAAGTGGATGAAAATATCGCCGATGGTTTGGCTAGAAAACCCGATTGGAAAAGTTTAGAACGCGTCAAAGCTTGGTTAAATGAATAAGAATATGGAATTATCAAAACAGTTATTACTCGGCTTAAAAGCCAATGATTTTCGGCATCCCATCGACCTAGAGGCCACTAATTCCCTCAAACAATTGCCTGGGTTAGATATAGCCGTGAGAAGTTTATTAGGTTCCGTCGCTGAGGAATTCTTTTACTTAAATAACATTGCTGCTAGTGTTTTGGTAGGAGAAAAACAATTACCCGACCTGCATAATCTACTCCTAGAAGCTTGCCGAATTCTCGACTTAGAACCACCTCAATTATACATTCAACAAAACCCCGTTCCTAACGCCTATACCTTCGCCATGCGCGGCAAAAAACCGTTTATGGTGATGCACACTTCCCTAATCGAAATGCTGACTCCCGCGGAAATTCAAGCGGTAATGGCCCACGAATTAGGTCATCTCAAATGTGAACACGGCGTTTATCTGACTTTAGCCAATATTATGGTCCTAGCGGCGGGATTACTGCCCAATTGGGGGACAATGTTAGCACGATCCCTACAGGAGAGAATGTTAGCCTGGGTGCGCTGCGCCGAGTTTAGCTGCGATCGAGCGGCTTTATTGGCAGTTCAAGACCCAAAAATCGTCATGTCGGTGTTAATGAAGTTAGCCGGAGGTTCCCCCAGTCTCGCACCTTTACTAAATTTAGAGGCTTTTATCGATCAGGCCAAGTCCTACGATGCCGTCAGCGCCTCGGAAATGGGCGAAATGTTAAAGGGTTTGCAAACCCAACAGTTAACCCATCCCCTCCCCGTCCTGCGCGCGCGAGAAATCGATCGTTGGGCCAGTTCCCCCGATTATCACAATTTGTTACAGAGTCCAAAAATGGGTTATAATGATAAAGCTAATGCCAAGGGCGAATGGCGAAATTGGTAGACGCACCACACTCAAAATGTGGCGAGGCAGCCCCTCATGTCGGTTCGAGTCCGACTCCGCCCATCAAATTACAGTAATTTCTGGCTATTATGGTGTTGATGCTTCCATCCGACTAAACATTAATCTCACGCTGAGGAGTAGATTTTACGCCTACTGGAAGCATCCTTACTACCTACCCCACTGGACAGACGAGATAGATAATTTCAGATTGGAATTAAGCTTGCTGTTTCGCTCTCAGGTAATCTACAATCATGCCTTAGAACGGTTTGGTTATTGTTATCAAAAAGCTCTGGGAAAAGCGCGCCGCAAAAGTGGATTAACTTGACCAGTTGACTGTCCTTGGACAATTGAGAAAACTCTTGATGAAGATTGGTTCCCTGGTTAATACACACTCAAAAATAATGCTGTTTTTAAAAGGATTAATATCGCTATTAAAGTTGGGATTTTTAGGGACTGAATGATGGGTGTCCGACAAAAAACCCCCGCCGTTAGCGGGGGATATGGCATAGTTCTACTGTGATGCCTAGCTGAGACTTACGCCCCGTAAACGAAGTCGAGATTGGTCATGCCAGCTGCGACACCAGCCGCAACATTGGCAATTAGGTAACTGCCGGCGGCGGTGGAATTGTTATACCAGATGTTGCCGTCCAAAGTATTGACGTAGATGCCGGAGGCTTTTCCCAATGGTCGCCCGTCTTCCCCTGATCCCTTGAAGAACGAGCCAGCGTTAAGGACATTTCCAGGCACATTACCACCAACAAAGCTCAGACCCGTGATCCCCGGAGAAATGACCAAGGTGCTGTCAAGACTGTCCGCCAGAATGATCGTGTCATCGGCTACGGAGAAGTCGGTGATCAGATCACGGCTCGCGGTATTGGGTGCAAAGCCTGGTAGTGTTATCGACGACGCTTCCGTGAGCTTGAAGAAATCATTTCCAGCGCCACCGGTAAGGGTATCCTGACCGAAACCACCTTCGAGGGTGTCGTTGCCAGCGCCGCCGTTGATTATGTTGGCGGCGGCATTACCCGTCACCGAGTCGTTACCGGCACCCATATTGGCGTTTTCAAAGTTGATGAAGCTTTCACCAGCAAAGTTGGTTAACCCAGTGGCCATATTGAACACATAGTTACCACCCCAGGCGGTGTGGTCGATGGTATCGGTGCCAGTGCCACCGTCCATAGTTTCGTTACCAAGTCCCGAAAAGAGGGTATCGTTGCCTGCATCGCCTCGATAGGTTCCGCCGTCGCCATCGGAGGTGATAACATCATTGCCGTCACCACCGTTGAGGGTATCCTGACCCAAGCCACCAGTGATGGTGTCGTTGCCAGCGCCGCCGTTGATTATGTTGGCGGCGGCATTACCCGTCACCGAGTCGTTACCGGCGCCCATATTGGCGTTTTCAAAGTTGATATAGCTTTCACCGGCAAAGTCGGTTAAGCCAGTGGCCATATTGAACACGTAGTTACCACCCCAAGCGGTGTGGTCGATGGTATCGGTGCCGGCGCCACCGTCCATAGTTTCGGTGCCAAGTCCCGAAAAGAGGGTGTCGTTACCCCCATCGCCCCGATAGGTTCCGCCGTCGCCATCGGAGGTGATGACATCATTACCGTCACCACCGTTGAGGGTATCTACCCCTGCGCCTCCCACTAGGGTGTCGTTGCCAGCACCGCCGTTGATTATGTTGGCGGCGGCATTACCCGTCACCGAGTCGTTACCAGCGCCCATATTGGCGTTTTCAAAGTTGATGAAGCTTTCACCAGCAAAGTCGGTTAAGCCGGTGGCCATATTGAACACGTAGTTACCAGCCCAGGCGGTGTGGTCGATGGTATCGGTGCCGGTGCCACCGTCCATAGTTTCGTTGCCAAGTCCCGAAAAGAGGGTGTCGTTACCTGCATCGCCCCGATAGGTTCCGCCGTCGCCATCGGAGGTGATGACATCATTACCGTCACCGCCGTTGAGGGTATCTATCCCCGCGCCTCCCACTAGGGTGTCGTTGCCCCCATTACCAAAGATTAAATCATTACCAGCGCCGCCGTCAGAACTGTCATTACCGTTATCGAGAACGATAAGATCATCGGAGCCAAGACCGTTAGTTATGTTATTGTCGAAGAGATTGCCGTCAAATATATCGGAAAAAATCGGGTTCATTGTCTTTCTTGTGTCCTAAGTACAACTAGACCAATTAACTCGCTTGGATTGTGCGAGCTAACTGTATTTCAGTGGAACGAAAGCTAGGGAACAATAAAAAAATAAAATTGGCTCAAGGTCACTTTACCTTAATCTTGCGACTGATTAAAGATAAAGAATTGAGGACGCATTACCGCCTCTCCACCCAGCCCTAGAGATGGAAACATCTAGATTATGGCAGGGAACAGGTTATGGAACGGGCAAGAGTGGAGAGAACCTTGTATATTCTATTAGATACGAATGCCGCCATTATACAGCAAAGAATAGCCAAAAAGTAGTTAGCAAAATAAATCTTAACATTATCTGAGTTCGGGTTAAACAGATTATCGCCACCCATGAAAATATTCTGATTTACGAATTTGCCTTATTTCTGAACTTCCCCCCTATAAATATAGTAGCTATGGCTAAAAGTCTTACAGAGCTTGAGCTAAAGCAATGTAAAACCAATAAACTACTCTAGATACAGTCAACGGTACAGCCATACTTACCACTTCCCACTGACAGAAGAGGGCTATAATTAATCTTAATAGACAGTCCCTCGAGAGCAACAATATGTTAAATGCAGTGGAATTTAAAGCCAAAATCAAACAAGGTATTATCGAAATTCCCGAAGAATACCAACAGGACTTTAGGGAAGACAGCGAAGTTCAAGTTATTGTGATCAAACAAAATAAAAAAGTATCAACCACTGGAATCATTGCCCAATTAACTCAAAATTCCGTTGCTGTTAAAGGTATTCGTCAATTAAATCGGGAAGAAATTCATCAGCTATAATTATGATCAATTCTCTTTGTTTTTGTGATTCTAATATCTGGCTATACCGTCTTTTAATAGACCCAGAGTGTAACGATGCTGAAGAAATGCGAAAACGCAATCTAGCGAACGCTTTAACTAGCAGGGAAAATATCTTAATCAGTACGCAAATTATTAATGAAGTTTGCGCTGTCCAAAAAAGCAAAAATAAGTGAAGTTCAAATTAGAGAAATTATTCAAGAAATTTACGATGGATGTGTTGTTATTCAACTTGATCGCAATATTATTTTAAGAGCCTCTGAACTCCGCACTCAATACAGTTTTTCTTTTTGGGATAGTTTAATTGTAGCTAGTGCCTTAGCATCCGATGCTAGTCTTCTTTACTCTGAAGATATGCAGGATGGGTTAATAATATCCAATCAACTAACTTTAATTAATCCCTTTCGATCGAATTGATTATCAGTATGATATTATTAAATTACTCATTTAATCAATAGTGATGAATAGGCAACAAAAGCGAGTTTTATCTCTATTTTCTGGCTGCGGGGGAATGGACTTAGGATTAGAGGGAGGTTTTTGGGTACACCAAGACTGTGTTAATGAAAATATTCATCGAGATTGGATAGTAGAAAGACGGGAACCATGGCTAAAACTACCGCGCACTACTTTTGAAACTGTCTTTGCTAATGATATAACTAAGGCTGCCCATAATGCTTGGATTCCCTACTTTGAAAAAAGGGGTAAAAAGAATGTATTTCACTTGGGGAGTATTGTATATTTAGTCAAACAAGCAGAAAAAGGAGAGTTTCAGTTTCCCAGTAATATCGATGTAGTAACGGGAGGTTTTCCCTGTCAAGATTTTAGTGTTTCAGGAAAAAGAAAGGGGTTTAATTCTCACAAAAGTCACACGGGTAAACTACTAGACGAGAGTGAAGATAGTTTTCAGGACAATCGCGGGAAACTCTATTATTGGATGAAAAGAGTTATTGAATTAACCTTACCCAAAGTTTTTATTGCTGAAAATGTTAAAGGTTTAATCTCCTTGGCTAATGTTAAAGATATAATTGAAGATGATTTTAGTGCCATTGGTAAAGATGGATATATAGTTATCCCTAAACTTCTCTTTGCTCCCGATTACGGAATTCCCCAAACTAGGGAAAGAATTATCTTTATCGGTTTAAATAAAACCTATTTAAAAGCGACAGCGATAGGACATCTAGAAAATAATGATATTTTTCCGCATCCAACCCATAAAGTTATTAAGCATCAATTAAATCTGTTTGAGTCAATATATCCTCTTAAAACTTACAGTACAGTGGGTCAGATATTATCAGGTTTAGAAGAACCAGAAGATGAGTTATTTGACCTCTCACAAAAAAGCTATTCAAAAGCTAAACATTATGGTAAAACTCAGGGACAAATCGAGGTTAATTTACAGGGTTTAGGTCCGACTATTCGCTCGGAACATCACGGTAATATTGAATTTAGGAGATTATCTTTAGAATTAGGGGGAAAGATAGTTAATGAGTTAGAAGCAGGGTTAAAAATGAGACGTTTAACTGTGCGGGAATGTGCGAGAATACAGACTTTTCCCGATGATTTTGAATTTGTGCGTCAACAAAATAAGGGAGATGGAAAATATTCACTTTCGGCTACGGATGGTTACAAATTAATTGGTAATGCTGTCCCACCTTTGCTTGCCTACCATATTGCTAAACATTTAGAAAATCAATGGGATTATTTGTTTGAAGATATTTATTCAGTCAGCCAAAATTTATGTGTAGGATTGCCTTAATAATTGGGTGCATCTCATTTTTATAAATCTACTAAGTTGGGGTTTTTAAAGGGAACCTCTCTTTGAAAATTGGGCGTTACTTTCGATTTTATGACTCAATCCAAGCGTTTGGGGGGTAGAACCCCCAAACCCCTCGCGCATTTGCTTTTCGGTGAGATGCTTACACGCAGTTGTTAATATACTTGTACCAATTTAAGATTCACCAATAATTGCCGATTGTCGCTATTTCTGCAAATGTGAGATGCAACCTTAATAATTTCTGCTAATAATGTTTCTATACTTGCCATGGTTTACTAATCCTAAATTGAGAAAACAAATTATAATCTTTTTAGATGAACGTAGGTTGGGTTGAAGTATGAAACCCAACGCCCGCATGGGTTACGCTACCGCTAACCCATCCTACAAATAATTGTGCCTCCCTACTTAATTGGGCATCAACTCCTCAAAATCACAACTTGACACCTCACCCTTAAGATAACTGGTTCATCTGAGTTCGGAATCAGGGAAAAGGGCAAAATTTCCCTAACCCGAACTCACCTTGATTACAAAACCTTATGGGTGTGAGAATGTTGTTTGACGTTATCCTCCGTCCGCACCACATGAACAGCATTCAAGATGCGTTTTTTCTCTAGGGAAAAGTTTAAATCGTCTTTTTGGCTGCCCAAGGGGATTAACCCTTGCAGGTGGGGTTGATTTTTATAGGTGCGAGTGGCCGCAATCGCCCTTTCGACAAAATTCTCGCATAATTGGGCATTATCGGGGAAATTACTGGGTATTTGAGGATTATCGTCCTGAAATACCTCTCCTAAACTCATGGCGCGGGCAAATTCGTAGGAAGTGGGAATTCCTTTGACAATTGCCTCTAGGGCCGCCGAGGGAATCGGTTCTAACACCGCCACTTTTTCTAATTCTCCCTCCTGTTTGAGAAAACAAATCGCTAAACCGAATACACAATAATCATCTTTTGTCAAGTCAGAAATGTTTAAGAATTGTGTCGCTGTGGCCATTATTTTAATCCTGAGTCGCTCTTTATTTAATCTTGCGGGCGATCAGCGATCGAATCAAGGTTTTTATTAAGAGATATGAAGGAGAAAAATTTAGCAGGGTTAGCCCACCCCAATACGGAAAAAACTGAGAACTGTTAGACTAGAAACCAGCAGATTAACTGATAAACGAGCTTTATGTCACCCACTCTACTCATCTCCAAAGAACTCCCCACCCTGAAATATAATCCTAGTCTGGAGCGCTTTGATAGCTCTTGGGCGGCTCCTTTGTCCACTCTTCTGGGACTGGGACGGGCTGCCGGGGCGACTTTTATCGAATTTTTCCTAGAAAGAGTCAACTATATCAGTTGTTTAGCCGAAGATGACACCATCACCAGTCTCTCACCGAAACTATCTACAGGGGCAGGAATCCGCCTTTTTCGCGGTAAAGCTGATTGTTATGTCAGTACCAACGATTTAAGCTTCCAAGGCTTAAAAAATGCCCTAGAAAAAGGTTTATCGATTCTCGGTTTAAACCTACCCAGTCCTAACGCGTATATTCCCGAAATCAATCTGGAAATGTTCCGGGATTATGCCACGGTCAAAAATAAAGATATTTGGCTGAATAATTGCAGTTCTTTGCGAGAAATGGGTGATATTCTCCTAACTGCTAACGTTCAACTCAATCAGAAAGCCTCTCACGTCCAATCTCGTCGCGCCGCTTATTTTCGCGATTGGCAAGAAATTTTAGTTGCCGCTAGTGATGGGACTTTTGCCCGGGATATTCGCCTCACCCAATCCGTGGGCTATAATCTCCTCTGTGCCGATGGGACCAATCGTTCTAGCATTGGTAAACGGGTGGGTAGTACCAGTAATCCCGATTTTCTGCGGACGTGGAATGCCGAGGAATCGGCGGCAGAAGTGGCCGAATCGGCGGGTAAAATGCTTTACGCTGACTATGTAGAATCCGGCAGTTATCCCATCGTCATGGCCAATGAATTTGGCGGTGTTATCTTCCACGAAGCCTGCGGCCATTTGCTAGAAACTACGCAAATTGAGCAAAAAACCACGCCCTTTCTCGATAAAAAAGGCGAAAAAATCGCCCACGAAAACCTGACGGCTTGGGACGAAGGATTATCCGATAAAGCTTTCGGTACTATCGATATGGACGATGAGGGAATGCCGGCCCAGCGTACTCTCCTAATTGAAAATGGTATCCTAAAAAACTTCATTGCCGATCGCACCGGTTCAATTAAAACCGGTCATCCGCGCACAGGTAGCGGTCGCCGTCAAAACTACACCTATGCGGCCGCTAGTCGGATGCGGAATACCTACATCGCACCTGGGGAATATACCCTCGATAATCTCTTTAATTCCATCGATAAAGGCATTTATTGCAAAAAAATGGGCGGCGGTAGTGTGGGGGCGACCGGGGAATTTAATTTCGCCGTCGAGGAGGCCTATCTTATCGAAAATGGCAACCTGACTAAACCCCTGAAAGGCGCGACTTTAATCGGTTCAGCCAAGGAGATTATGAATAAAATCTCTATGTGTTCCCAAGATTTAGGACTAGCGGCGGGTTTTTGCGGTTCCGTCAGTGGTAGCGTTTATGTCACCGTTGGTCAACCCCATTTAAAAGTCGATTCTATTACCGTTGGCGGTCGTTAATCATGACTTTAGTAATTCTCTACTATTTCCTCATTGCCATCATGATAGTGGGGATAATTGGCGAACTGCTGCCCGCTGTCCCCGGCATGAGTTTGATTTTAATCGCCATGCTGGTGTGGGGTTTTGTCACCAAATTCGCGGGGATGGGGGTCGCTTTAGCCGTGGCCTTTGTTATCCTTCTCCTCAGTCTGGGGGTGGAATTCCTCGCTAGTTATCTCGGCGCCCAAAAAGTTGGGGCGAGCAATTGGAGTCAAATCGGGCTAGTAGTGGGTTTATTAGCGGGAATATTCGGGCTTTTACCGGCTTTACCCATTGGCGGCCCGATTATCGGCTTATTTGTCGGTCCTGTGGTCGGGGCTTTTGTCGGAGAATACGCCTATCGTCGCGATTTGGAATTAACCCCCCGTTTGCAACAATCCCTAAAAGTCTGTGTCGGTATCGTCGTCGGCACGGTTATCGGTCACGTTGCCAAAGCTATGCTGGCCACGGCCGCCGTTATCGTCTTTATTGTCACCACTTGGCCCAATCTCTCTTCAGTTATCAGTTAGAAGATGTTGAATGTTGGGATTTTATTTGAAATTTCCCCATTCCCCCATTCCCCCACTTCCCTATCACTATCGTCCAACACCAAAAAAAATCTATGCCAAAAGTTGAAGATATCGCCCAAATCGCTAATTCTAGCGCCCAAGCTTTAGGAATTGCTAAATACGACATCTATGGTTCCTCGGTCGATGAAACCGATGTGGATGTGTTTCAAGGGGAACCCAAACAGGTACAAGCTTCCAATCGTTCCAGCGTTATCGTTCGCGTCTGGAATCGGGATAATCAAGTCGGTGTCACCTCGACCACCGATGTGGACCCGGTGGGACTGCAATTAGCCCTAAAAACCGCTCAGGAAGCCAGCGTTTTTGGCGTTAAGGAAAATGTCCCCGATTTTAGTCCCGCTGCCACCGCACCTACCACAGAAGTGGCCAGCGAAATGTCTAATCAAGCACCGGTATCCACTCTCATCGATAAGTTATTAGCCGCCGAAAAATCCTTACTAGCGGCCCATCCGGCTATTGCCAGTGTTCCCTATAACGGTTTGGGACAACAGCAGGTCAGACGTTTTTATCTCAATAGCGACGGAGCAATGCGTCAGGAAGCGCGTAGTTATGCCAGCGTGTATTTATACACCAAAACCGAACAGGAAGGCAAAAAACCCCGCAGCGCCGGTGCTTTTCGGGTTAGTCCGGGCCTGGAAAAATTAGATATCGATGGTTGCATCGAGGAAGCGATTACCAAAACTGTTAGCCATCTGGACTATCAACCGATTACCACGGGTAAATATTTAGTGGTTTTTGCCCCCCGGGCCTTTTTGAGTCTAATGGGAGCATTTTCTAATCTGTTTAATGCCCAAAATGTCCTTGATAAACAGAGTCTTTCTACTCCTGAATCTTTGGGAACACAAATCGCTGCTACTGCCTTAAATTTGTGCGATGATTCCCTCCATCCGGCTAATGTTGCCGCAGAAACTTTTGATAGTGAAGGCACTCCCACCCGTCGTGTGGAATTAATTAAAGAGGGGATTTTGAGTAATTTTCTCCATAGCACGATTACCGCTAAACGGATGAATACAGAACCGACTGGCAACGGTAACATTGGGTCAAAAGTAACGGTTAGTCCCCATTTTTATCACGTTTTTGCTAGTGCTAATCAACCAAAAAGCTATTCTTTGGAAACAGCAGAAAATGTGGTGTTAATTGATAGTTTACAGGCACTTCATGCGGGAGTTAATTCTCTACAAGGTTCCTTCTCTTTGCCCTTTGACGGTTGGTTAGTTAACAAAAATGAGCGCGTTAGCATCGATTCCGCTACCGTAGCCGGGGATATTTTAACACTGCTGAAATCGATTGTTTATCTGGAACCGGAAGCAGTTATTACTCCCAGTGGTGTTTGTCCCTACGTTTGGGTAGAGGGTTTATCAATCACAGGAGAAGCTTAACACTATACCAGACCAAAAATAGGGGGTATTAACTAGGGTAATACCCCCCGCCAGATGGATGCTAATTTTATAGTCGTGGGTAAGGAGTGGCAAGTGCTGGGGTTCCAGAGAGGAAGTTTGAACATTATCAAGTCATTTAATTCTGTGGAGATAACAGCTTTTAGAAAGTCGAACTTAATTTTCCCATCAAAATTAGGCTCGTCCTTTCCACTATCATAGCCTTTTTTTCAGGCACAGCAAACCCGAACTCATAACGAGGATAGCCATTGTCAGGGATGGTTCAGGAATGGCAGGGTTATCGATACTGAGAGTATTAATGCCAATGGCGCGGTTATTAAAATTACTACTAAATTCAATGCGGCTAATCTCGGCCAAAGCACTTTTTACCCCCAGAAAAATGGCAGAATTATCCAATGCTGTAGAAGATGTACCATTGACATTAAAACTATCCAAAAGATTGTCATTAATATCAAATGCTTTGATAGTACCAACAAAGTTCGGCTCATCATCCACAGCGATTTGCGCTCCAGCAGCCCTAACTGGTTGCGCGAAGCTAATCGAAATCGGGCTGGGGTTGCCAGGAGCGGGAAATGGACCAAACTGCAGCCCCGTAAACAAGAGAAAATCACCGTTAGCAAAGTTAGTCGGGATGCCCTGCGGAATAGGAGCCGTTTTAAAGACAAAAGGCGGTGTAATCGGCGGATTTATCGGATTAATATCTACATCTAAGCCCAATCCTCTGGCGGAAGTACCGGAAAAGGAAAAACCGAGAAAATCAGCGGAATTAGGGTTAAAAGGGTTTAAAACCTTACCAAGACTCGACCAATCGATGGAATCATTACCCTTGAGGTCGGCACGATTAGTTACCAAGCTAACGGCAAAGCTGGGGCTGATAAGGGATAAAGAGAGAAAAACCGCAATAGTGGTAGATGTTAAGATTCTCATCCAGAAAATATCCTTAATTTGACTGCCTGATATTATATTGTATTCCTCTTTTTTTACCCTAAAATTTAAGTTTTAATAAGTATGAGGGTAAGGCCATCAGTTTTTATAGTTAAGAACTATTTTTCAGCCCGGGGAAACCAATTATCATCTAATGTTTGTTCGAGGGATATATGAGCGTCTGAATTGAGGGAAAAAAGCTGAGAAACTGATTTAATCGCCACTGGATAAACTTTATCATACATAGCTGCTAATTCTGGCCGTAAGCTGGGACTATCTTCTAAACGATGCTGAATTTGGGCGCGAAAATTGACTATTTCTGCCGCCCAATGATTACCTGACCGTTTTTTTTCTTCTTGCCAATAAGCCAGCTTTAAAAGATGTTCGATAAGACGGGTTAACAGACTCATTAAAGCTCGTCTATCACTTTTTCCCATACTCTCGATTTCTTCAATTAAATTATCCCAATCCACCTGCTCAAAATTGCGCTCTTGTAACTGTTTTACCGTCTCTTTTAGCCATTGATTATAATCAGTTTCGTAGGCAGTTGACGACATAATTTAACTCTCCATAGAAAATTACTTAGTAGATTAAGAAAGGTTAATGGGTGTATCCATTGATAGATAGGGTTTTTCGGCTATTGTACTAGATATCTATGGGAGAAATCCAGATATATTCTAGAACGTGAGGTGTGGAAACTGAGGCGATTGCCCATAAAAATGCCAGGTTTTTGAACGTGGACTCGTTGAACCAAGAATCCCGAAGCGCTTAGTGGGATGGGAGTGTCAATCGGATTCTCTCAAGAAACCCGCTTTCTGACTTGTAGTAAGATTGAGGGCATAGTATGGCAATTTCGTAGGCGATGAAGGCAGCGGCAGTTATTGAACAGTACAAAAACGGGCGACGGGATTTCCGGGGGGAATCCTTGCGGGGTGGTAACTTTCGCAGTGCGGACTTAGCGGGGGCGGATTTCAGTGGTTGTGATATACGCGGGGCAAATTTTAGTCGGGCGAATTTGACGGGGACGAAGTTTACCTGGGCGAAGGCGGGATTACCGAAGCGGTCGCTGCTGATTTTGCTGGGGTTGGCTTTGGTGTTAATTGTGATTTCGAGTTTTTTCTCCGCCTTCGTCGGTTATATGGTGAGCTTAATTTTTTATTCCAATCCAGAACACCAAGTTACTGGTTGGTTCACCTTAATTTTTCTCATCTCCACTTTCCACATCGCTTGGCGCAAAAATATTTTGACCGTAGCAGGAGCCTTCGCCTCAGTCGGAGTCTTCGCCTCAGTCGGAGTCTTCCTCGGAGTCAAAGTCGGAATTGTAGCCGTAGGCTTAGCCGGAGTCGGAGCCGAAACCGGAGCCCTAGCCGTAGCCGTAGTCGTAGCCCTAGCCGTAGCCTTCGCCTTCGCCGGAGCCGGAGCCGGAGCCCTAGCCGGAGCCGTAGCCGGAGCCGTAGCCGGAGCCCTAGCCCTAGCCCTAGCCGGAGCCGGAGCCCTAGCCGGAGCCCTAGCCGGAGCCCTAGCCCTAGCCGGAGCCGTAGCCGGAGCCCTAGCCGAAGCCGTAGTCGTAGCCGTAGCCTTGACATTATTTTTCTGTTGGCTCGGTTGGCTGACCCTTAAACAAGAACACCGCGATCCTTGGTTGCGTAAAATTGTGATAGCCTTTGCTGCTATTGGTGGCACATCCTTTTTTCAAGCCAATTTAACCGCAACAGATTTTACAGGAGCCACCTTAAAAAGTACCAATTTTAATCAGGCAATCTTGAATAAAACAATTTTTAAACAAGCAATTAAATTGGAATTAGCCCGCCCTGGCCATACCTTATTAGCCAATCCCCAGGTTAGAGAATTTCTGATTGATTCCCGCACCGGAAGCGGAAAAGACTTTGCCCAAGCCAATTTACGGGCGGCATACCTGGAGGGGGCAAACCTGCAAGCTGCCAACTTGCGCCTAGCGAATATCAGTGAAGCCAGCTTGCAATACGCCAACCTTGCGGGGGCAAACCTCAGCGAAGTCAACGCCGTCAATGCCGATTTGCGCCATGCTACTCTGACGGGTGCTTGCGTGGAAAATTGGAATATTGATGCCACCACCCAACTGGATGAGGTGGACTGCCAGTACATTTATCTGCTTAATGGGCAAAAAGAGCGCCGCCCCAGTAGTGGCGAATTTCAACCCGGCGAATTTACCAAATTATTTGCCGAAATGTTCGACACCGTTGACCTGATTTTCCGCAATGGGGTAGATTGGAAAGCCTTCATTGCTGCCTTAAAAATAGTACAAGTGCAGAATGAAGATACGCCGCTTCAGGTGCAGAGCATTGCCAATAAAGGAGATGGCGTGATAGTGGTAAAAGTCCATGTACCGCCCGATACTGATAAAGAGAAAATTCATCAAGAATTTAACCAAAATTATCAACTACAACTCGCAGCCATCGAAGCCCAATATAAGGCACAACTCACCGCCAAAGAGACGGAAATTGCCATCTATCGCCAACAAAGTGTTGATATGATGGAAATTACCAAAACCCTCGCCAACCGTCCCATCCATGTAGAGGCAAAAGCCATGAGCCACAGTAACGACAGTTCCCCAAATATTACCATCCGCGATATTAATAATTCTGCCGTCAATTTCGGCGAAATCATCGGCGATGTAACCAATACCATTAACCAAATTGCAGCCGATGCTTCCCCAGAAAATGCCCAACTTAAAGCCTTACTGCAAGAACTAACCCAGGCGATTGAAATTGACAGCCATTTAGATGAAGAGGAAAAAGCCGAAGCCGCCAATCAAGTGAAAAAGATTGCCCAAGCTAGTCAAAATCCTGATGATGCCGGACTGCAAAAGAAAGCCCAACGAGCAGTTAATTTGCTCGAAACAACTGCTAAAGCTTTGGAACCTGCCAGCAAACTTGCCCAAGCCTGTCAAACAGCCTTACCGATAATTTTGAAAACATTAGGCTTCTGATAGGTTTGTAGTTGCGCTTTAGCGCAGTTCTAGTTAGGGCTATAGCATCGACTTGTCGCACTTTTTTTTAGTCCAAACTTGCGCCATTTCTAACATATTAGTAACTCCAATAAAGAATCATCCTCAAGATAACAAATCGATGGCAATTGTCGATGATAGCTGAGATTCTATCACTTGATGACCGAGATTAACCGGTCGAGCATTTCCCTCTACCGGCGCGCAATAACGGGGAATTGGGCTAGAAACGAGGCTTATATGACGGTCACTCACCGCTAATCCATGGCTAGGATCATAGCCTTTCCAGCCGCCCCCCGGCAAATACACCTCTACCCAAGCGTGTAAATGTCTTTCTTCTTGGTCTAAATCTCCTTCTTGATAGCCACTGACAAAACGGGAAGCCAATCCCACACAGCGACACACATCCATAAATAAAACCACAAAATCGCGACAGGAACCCTGCTTATTTTTCCAAGTGTTTCCGGGTAGATAGGGTTCCCCGGTAAGACGAATAATTTGCTGACAATTGCGGTAAATTTTGTCATTAAGATTAAACAGGAAAGATAGCACCTGTCCCTCAGTTTCCTGCATAATTTCTTGGGCTAATGCTGCCATATCAGGGTCATTAGCTAACCCATAAAATTGTCTGTAGGGTTGTAATTGGCTGTGGAGGGAAATGGGATAATCAAAGGGTAAACAGGTCGCCCAAGGTTCCAACAAATACTGAAAAGGATTAACCCCATGGGTTTCCACTTCACTGACCACATCAATCAATAATTCTTCCGTCGGTTGATTAAACCAAATTTGTAAACAAGAATTGCCATCGAGGTCGATAATATTAGTTATCGTTAAAGGTTCCGGGTTAATTTTGAGTGTGAACTCTCGCAAAGTTTGCCCACCATCGGATTTTGGCCGCAAGCGCAGCAGATGGGGTGATAAAATCACGGGTTGATTATAGAAATAGTTAGTTTGATGCCGAATGTGATAACGCATTAAGTTGTTAATTGGGATTGATATTGAAAGTTATTTACTGGCAGAGGTGAGGCAAGTTCAGGATTAAAAACGAAGAAAGTTTCTGTCATTTTTATTCCCACATCATTAACTCTTTTTTGAATATGGTCGAGGAATTCATGCAATCCCATTTCAATAATATCCTCGATAGTTAGATAGCTCATTTCCGCACAAAGTCGCCCTAAACTTCTTTCTACCGAATTCCCCCAAGTTCCTACAGGAGTCCCTGTAACTTGATGCAAACAGTGGTCTAATTCCCGCAGACAAAAGTGAATTGAACGAGGAAATTCTCGATTAAGAATTAAAAATTCGGCCACGTCACTAGGAGTAATCCGTCGTTGACATTTACGATACATTTCGTAGGCACTCACCGACCGCAGTAAAGCAATCCATTGAATTTGGTCTAGAGAAGTTCCTACCCATTGAGCGGAAGGTAAGAGATAATAGTATTTAACATCAAGAATTCTGGCGGTTTTATCGGCGCGTTCCTGTAATCTTCCCATAACGCCAAAATGCCAACCTTCATTATGAGTCATCGTTGCATCCATCACCCCTGCAAAACGGTGACTAGCCAATTTAACTTGGGTAAAAAAGTTCGGTAAAGTAGTTTGAGGATGGTAAGAGGAAGCATCTTTTACCATCAAGAAAAAACCATTAACCTGTTCCCACATTTCCGAAGAAATAATCTCGCGAACTGACCGAGCATTTTCTCGCGCCCAGCGCAAACAAGAGATAATTGAACTACTATATTCCGTGTCAAATGTCAAGAAATTGATCACATTTTCTGCGGTGGCTGTGCCGTAACGTTTCTTGAATTGTTCTAAATCTCCCGTAGTTAAAACCAAAGGTTCCCACTGTTGCAAAACACTGGTAGGTACATCTAACATTAAATTAAGGTTAACATCCATAAACCGGGCGACATTTTCTGCCCGTTCAATATAGCGATTTAACCAATAAATTGAATCGGCAACTCTACTAAGCATAATTAACCAGGAAAAAGTGAAAAGGTTAGGGTGGATTGGGCGAAAATAATTTATGCACTCGACTCATGATTTAATTTTGGCCGTAACCCAGCAAAATTTTGATTATTGTCTTGATTACTTGGTTAAAACCCAAGTGTCTTTACTGCCACCACCTTGAGAAGAATTAACCACTAAAGAACCCTTTTTCAAAGCCACGCGAGTTAACCCACCGGGATGCACATAAATTTCATCACCCCGATGGAGAATATAGGGACGTAAATCCACATGACGACCTTCAACTTCCGTGTCAATTAAAGTGGGAACCCTAGAAAGACTTAACACTGGTTGAGCGATATAATTGCGAGGATTAGCGGCAATGCGTGGGGCGAATTCTGCCCTTTGTTCGGGGGTAGCTTGAGAACCAACTAACATCCCATAACCTCCCGACTCATTAGCGGCTTTCACAACTAACTTATCGAGATTATTTAAGACATAATCTAAGTCCTTTTCTCGCCAACAAAGATAGGTAGGAACGTTATTTAAAATCGCTTCTTCTCCCAGATAATAACGAATCATATCGGGGACAAAAGCATAAATAACCTTATCATCGGCGACTCCCGTACCAGGAGCATTAGCTAAAGCGACGCGACCTTCCTGGAAAACTTTTAATAACCCGGGTACACCTAACATCGAATCGGGACGAAAAACCGCCGGATCTAAAAAGTCATCATCGAGGCGACGATATACCACATCTACCCGTCTTAATCCCTTGGTGGTTTTCATTTGTAGATAACCATCAAAGACGACTAAATCACGCCCTTCCACTAATTCTACCCCCATTTGTTGGGCAATAAAAGAATGTTCAAAGTAGGCAGAATTATAGGTTCCGGGGGTTAAAACCACCACGGTGGGATTAGGTAATTGGGGTGGGGCTAAATTGAGGAGAGTTTCCAACAGATGGGAAGGATAATCATCCACCGGTTTAACATTCATTGTCTGGAAAATATCGGGGAAAGTGCTTTTCATTACCCGACGATTTTCGAGGACATAGGAAATACCGGAAGGAACCCGCAAATTATCCTCTAAAACGTACCATTGACCATCTTTATCGCGGACTAAATCGGTTCCCGTGATGTGACACCAGATACCTCCGGCGGGTTTCAGTCCCACACAGGGTTTCAGAAATCCCGTCGCCGAGGCGATTAATTCGGAGGGAATAATGCCATCTTTAATGATTAACTGGTCATTATAGATATCGGAGAGAAAAAGATTGAGGGCTTTGATGCGTTGTTTCAGGCCTCTTTCTAAATAATCCCAGTCCTCAGCCGCGACAATTCGGGGAATAATATCAAAAGGAAAGATTTTTTCCACCCCTTGATTGTCACTATAGACATTGAAAGTCACCCCCAATTCAAACAGGGCCGACTGAGCGGTTTCCCGGTGTTGTTGAAGTTCTCGGGGTGGCAGATTCTGCAACCATTTGATTAAAGGGGACGAGTGGGGACGAGGTTGACCATCATCTAAGAATAGTTCGTCGTAGAAGCCTTCGGGATCGTAGGTATTTAATAGCACGCTGACCTCATTCCATACCGATACTTTTTTGCTAACATACATTAACAATGCACTCTAAGAGAGTCTCTTAAAGAGGGGGTATCTCCCAAAGCACGAAGAAAAATTCCTCGTGCGCCATTAATATCTCTATCCATCGTCTTGCCATCAATCTTGGATTTAATGACTTTTTTTCCACCTAAGTTATGTATTAATTCACCAGTCCAGCTAACTGTTTTCGACGTATAGGCTTCACAGCAGTCTATTACTAATTTACCCATCTCAAAAGCCTTATGCTTGAGAAATTGCTTAAATCGGTAATGAGACCAGTTAAGCATCTGTCTAACAGATTTTGAGCGAATCTTCCTGCTATTTTTTAGAACCATTTCTGACACTTCAAAAGTAGGCAAAAGAATCACATCAAAGTTATCAACTAGGAATCTAGCAACTTGATGATGAAGTTCATCTACTAAATTCCTGATTTTATTTCTTAGTCGATTAGCTGCTTTTCGATAACGGTTTCTGGTTTTAGCATTAACTTTGGTAGAACGAGAAATTAAATCATCAAGGTGATAGAATAATCGTTGGATTTTACCTATATCCTGACTCCCGATTGAGCCAAAACTATTAGGCGAGAATAGTGCCAGAAAATCTCTAACACCGGGGTCTAGGGCGACAATGCGTCCTTGGTTATCGGATTCGCATCGTTGCACCTCATGGGGAATAGCTAAATAGTATTGTCCATTTCTGGATACTAATCGGCTATCCCCAAAATTGTCGGGCAGTGATTCGGTGAAGCGTATTTGCCCTAATTTTGTGTGATATATTCCTTTTTCTGAAATGGCTGACTTAGGAATATAACATGATTGCTGTTTATCTTTACGGGAACGGAATTTTATTTTCTGGATTTCCCCAGTTTTTTGATATTTTCTTTGAGCATTTTTAACGGCTTCACAAGCGTCTTTGACTGCTATTGATTTAATCTGGTAGGGGACTTCTTTAGCCCATTCTGGTAAATCATTAATGATTCCGGTCTTGATAGCCTTCCAATTAGCTTTTCTATCTGGTTCCTGTAGATATTTAATGGTTTGGTTGAAGACAAACCGAGATACTCCCCACCAGTGTTTCATCAGTTTCTTCTGTTCTGTTGTTGGATAAATCCGCACTTTCTTTGATTTTTTGAGCGTACTTCCTGAGTCCGGACATTCGGCAAGAGAAGATGTGAAGTATTTATAACAAGTCTGCTGTAAGTTCTGATTCGGGACTGTGAACAGTTTGGTCGAGAACCAAGATTTTGCCACCGTTTTGTTCGACCATGTACTGTATAAGCTCGAATCTAAATCGGCATAATCTGTCCAGTGTGGACATAACAATTGTGAGTTTATTTCCCCACAATAATCTGTCCAGTATGGCTCTAAGTCCTTTTCTTTGGAAGTTAAGCCCACTACCGATGTCTTTGATGATTTCTGCCTCTGGATAGAATCCGCGCATAAAGCTGACTTGTCTCTCAAGGTCATCTCGTTGCTTGATTGAACTGACTCGGCAGTAGCAAACAAGGGAAGCTCTAGCTGCACCATTGACGTAAGACTGGACATCGTACAATCGTTGCCCTGCTTCGTTTTTGATACTTTTGATTTTCCCTTCATCGGCATATTCTCTTAATGTATTGGGATCTAATCCCCATAGCTCAACGGCTTTTCTTAGGGTCACAAACGTTCGCCTAAATAGTGGCGTATGTAGGTCAATGTGAGCAAATCAGTAACTAGCTGTCAACCTTACCTATTCCCAGTGTCGGACAATTGGCCCGATTTTTTGTAGTCTAGGAGACATTTTAAGGGAAATTTTAGGAAGTTACGTTTTTCGGGTCTAGCGATCGCCAATTGATCCCCACCGGTGGAGAAACCTGACCGGAGCGAGAATTAGACCTGAAAACTGTGTTACATTTTTTAAAGGTCACACATTAAATCTTTCATTTTTCTTACTGGTTACGCGATGTTTACCAAACAAGTAACGGATTCCAAAGCCTATCAATGGTTTGAGGAACGCTTAGAAATTCAAGGGATCGCTGATGATATCAGCACCAAATACGTTCCCCCTCACGTCAATATCTTCTACTGTCTGGGTGGCATCACCCTTGTGTGCTTCGTGATCCAGTTTGCCACTGGTTTCGCCATGACCTTCTACTACAAACCCACCGTAGCAGAGGCCCTCTCCTCCGTACAGTACATCATGAACGAAGTTAACTTTGGTTGGCTAATTCGTTCTATCCATCGCTGGTCTGCCAGTATGATGGTGTTAATGATGATCCTGCACGTTTTCCGCGTCTATCTGACCGGTGGCTTCAAAAAACCTCGCGAATTAACCTGGGTAACTGGGGTTGTCCTGGCCGTAATCACCGTTAGCTTCGGTGTCACCGGTTACTCCTTACCCTGGGATCAGGTGGGTTACTGGGCGGTTAAAATTGTTTCCGGTGTACCTGCTGCTATTCCCGTCGTCGGTGATCAACTCGTCACCCTGATGCGCGGTAGCGAAAGCGTCGGTCAAGCAACTTTAACCCGTTTCTACAGCTTACATACTTTTGTACTGCCCTGGTCGATCGCGGTCTTCATGTTGCTACATTTCTTGATGATCCGTAAACAAGGCATTTCTGGGCCTCTATAATTCAGAAAAGTATCTCTGTCGATCCGAAATCATTTTTAGGAGACATTATCCATGTCCACATTAAAAAAGCCCGATCTCAGCGATCCCGCTCTGCGCGCTAAGTTGGCTAAAGGGATGGGTCACAACTACTACGGTGAACCCGCTTGGCCTAACGATCTGCTCTATGTCTTCCCGGTGGTTATCTTTGGTACGATCGGACTCTGCACCGGTTTAGCGATTATGGATCCCACCATGATCGGTGAACCTGCCGATCCTTTCGCTACTCCCCTAGAAATTCTGCCAGAGTGGTATCTTTATCCCGTTTTCCAAATTCTCCGTATTCTTCCTAACAAACTCTTAGGTATCGCTTGCATGGCCGGCGTTCCCCTAGGCTTGATGTTAGTTCCCTTTATTGAAAGCGTCAATAAATTCCAAAATCCTTTCCGTCGTCCCGTCGCTACCGCTATCTTCCTATTTGGTACTGTGGTCACGATTTGGTTAGGTATTGGTGCCACTTTCCCCATCGATATATCTTTAACTCTCGGTTTGTTCTAAGTTACTGAACACCACCGGTTTGTTGCCCACGCTTGTGATTCCTGACTTTGGAAGAGCGATCGTGGGCAATTTTAATTTTGATTTCTTCTAACGGGTAATTTGTTGTACCAAAGCGATGACATCGCTGCGGCTGAGTTTTTCCTTACCTAAAGCTAGGACTTCGAGAGTGCCATGGGCTAAAGCGAGGGGAATCTTACAAAAATCAAGTGCCGGCCCATTAGGCAGCGATTGAGTGTAATAATCGGCTAATTTCAGATTACGACGGGCATAATTATGAATATCACTAATTGTCCAACCCTGGGGCAGAAAACTTACCCCCCGGCGCAGATCCTCGCCATGGTTGCGGGCAATATTAACCGCTTGTAAACCCCGACCAAAACCGATGGCATAACTGCGATTAGTTTGAGTGCCGTCGTACCAATTCCAGAGGTCAGACAGCAATAAACCCACCGCACCGGCCACACTAAAGGTATATTGATCTAATTCTATTTCTGTGCGAATATCCCAGTTATTCCCAGCCCAGTAGGCCATGCGATCGGCCATGGCCGCCGTGGCATCCCAGACCCGGGGGGCGATCGAATCCGGTGCTAACAGGGCCCATTCGCCAATTCTCAGGGTTACTTCCGGCAAAATCTCCCGATGGACTAAGCCAAAAGCAAAGTCCTCTTTGGTGGAATTTTCAGTACCTGCTTGTAAGTTCAGGCTAATTTGTCTTAATATCTGCGATTTACTGAAGTTATCTAGGTCGGGATGGTCTTCTACTTCATCGATCGCCCTCATACAGAGATAAGCTGAGGCTACTGCCTCGAGCAGGCGATCCGGTAAACGACTTATGGGAATATAAAAAGTTCGACTCGTTTCTTGCAGAATCGTTAAAGCATTATCGCGCAAATTCATTCAGTCCTCTCCTCACGCCAACTTAGGTAACTACGAGTTAAACCAATCCGATAGATCGGTTTAGGTGATTCCGATGTTCCTAAGACAAAGTTGCTGTCTATTGTAGTATTATTATTCAAAATTTCGAGATTATTCTCGAAAAAATCAACCTTTAGGGTCTTCTTGACAATTTTTCTTTCTGGGATAGCTGAAGGACAATTACGGGAATTTTTCGAGATTACGGGCTTAAAAAGTAGTTTTTGCCCGTTTTTAAGCAGTATTTTGCGGCTTCATGGCAAGGATTGAAAGGAGATCACTTGTAAAACCGGTCCGATCATGGCCAGAGTCATCACATCTGAGCGAATTTGACCTATAACTGTCACTTTTGCCTTTTTTTGGGTTAATTCGGCAGGCGGTTCCATTAATTCGTAGGTTTGACCGTTATCAGCAATTAATGCCCAAGTTCCCGTGCCTATTTCGATTCTTTTTACCTGACCGGTTACACTAATATTCATGCTTTAATTTCGCTCATCGAGGCGATCGCAATTGCTGCCACCGTTACAAGCATTTTATCGATATCTTTCCTCGGCATTGATTGTCAATTGTGCCGGACTTTAACCTCATAAATCAGTTTTTTTTATCTAAAAAGCGATTGCCACTTCCGCCACCACCGCTAAGAGGGATGCCACAGCCGCTAAAATTATTATTTCTCGATCGGATTGTCTCATAACTATCTGAGTATAAATTACTAATCTTAGTCTATACCACATCTAACCTAGAGTTAAATTGATCTATAGCGGTTCTCACACCTGTGTGGCACAGCTAAACCTTTGCTGATTAAGCTTTTCAACATCGATAATGTACCTCTTGCAAACAGGAAACGCTATAAATTATTTTATCCATAGATAAAAAGCTATAAAAGTTATCGGAAAAATCGGGTCTAAAACCTCGCCTTAAGGCGAAAAGTTGGTGGAGCGGGGCATAAATCCCCGTTACAAAAACGGCCTGCTGCCCCCTGCCTCCGTTAACGGCAAAAACGGCGAAATCTATGTCCAGATTGCCCTGTATTATTTGTTCAGGAAGCCCTAACACTAATTAAGCCTAACTGTTAATAGCGTAATGATAGGCACTACCATTAGATTCCATAGGCATCAACCACTGGGAAATAGTTTCTAGTTTTTGACGGATTTGATCGAGTTGATCCTGCACGGGTTGCAGGAAAGTTTCGTACTGTTGTACCTGAGTTTTTAAACGCACTAATACCAGATTAGCATCGCGCCATTGTCGCTCCTGTTCTTCAAATTCACGAGTTTTTTGCTCTAAATCCGACCATTGACCGTCAATACTATCGCTGCTTTTTTGTAAATCCTCTTGTAGTCCCTTGATTTCTGCTGCTAAACGTTGACTTTCTTGGAGATTATTTTGATAACTATCCTCCAAGAAAATTAACAATGGTTCAAAGCTACATTTTTGGGCATCTTCTGGGGATAAAATCCCCTGTCTCCGTTGCAGAATTTTCAGATGTTGAGAGCGAATAGCTTGCCTTTCCTGGAGATTACGTCTTTGTCCGACCAAAGTTGCCGCCAGCATTCCTTTTTTTTCCTGTTCCTCGGCTAATTCGGATTCTAAATTAGCTCGCTCGGATTCATCTATTGTGGCCATTCTTGCTTCTAATTCTTCCACGGTTTGGCATTGGAGAGTTAATTCTTCCTCTTCGTCGTTGACAAAAATTTCCCAGCGCTTGAGGTCTGTTTGTAAGTTCTTAACTAAGCTCTCCAATTCTTCTAAAGGCATTTTTTCAAGAGCTTCTAGATCGATTTTACCATCAAAATCTAGTTCTTCTCCTTGCAGGAGACGAAGGAGCATTTGTCGAGTAGAATCAGTGGTTTGTAGGGTGAGGTTAAGGCGCTCGAATAATTCCTGTTTTTGACTCAGAACAGTTTCTTGTATTTGTAACTGTATTTTAGCCGTTTCCAAAGCATTGCGACTCGTCTCTAATTCCCTAGCTCTTTGTTCGAGATAATCGAGCATTTCATCGTTGGTGACCTGACGATTTTCCACAGCTTTTTTCTGCTCCTCTAAACTCTGCCAACAACTATTTAAAATTGTCTGTTGTTCCTGCACAGATTCAAGAGTGGAATGGATAATTTGTGAGGGAGAATTGCCCCGATCATGATTATTAGCTAAACGCTCCGCTAGAGAGCGAATAAATTGTTGTTTTTCTGGGGAAAGATTGGGGTAGGAGTTACAATTTATTTGTCCTTCTTCCAGGTGTCGCTGTTGATCGTTTAATTGTTGTTTTAGGGTTTCCAGTTCTTGTCTTTTGCGCTCTAAATACTCGAATTCTGCCTCTATTTGTTCAATTTGCTCGATTCTTGTCTCCATTTCCATTTTCTGGCGGTTGAGAATCTCGCTTTGATAGGTGAGGGATTGTTTCCACTGCTCGATTTTCTCTTGATCTTTCTTGCTGCGCTCCATCAAACGGGAAATCTTTTGCAGTTGCCGCACCATCTCCGCTCCCGCTAATTCCGGGTTTCCTTGCAGTTGACGATTATTGCTCAAATTTACCAAGAGAAGCGCACCTTCACCCAGGGAGTTAGTTTCGTCGTAGGTTAAGATATCTTCCCCCGGTATGGCACTCCACGTCTGATCATTATGCTGACAGGCCAATAGTTTCAATTCGGTTTTGTAACCACCGATAAAACCTCTAGTCTGTTTTTTTACTTCTGCAAGGTATAGCACGAGTAGTTGTCCTCCATAATAAAAGTTTTTTTGACTTCTCCGACCCATAAATGACGGAGGATTCTCAGCGGACTTCGCGTCTTTTTAGCTGACCAGCACTTGAATTTCTGAGGACGAGTCAAAACGCCCCTAGACACTCGACTTAAATCAAAATTAAGTGTTGTGCTTACTTTCCGAATTATGTTAGCTGCCCCATTAGCATCAGCATTAATATACTGATTTTGAGCAGTCCGATACAATCCTCTTTTTGTTCTCTTTCCTGATGGTTCCCACCCTTCGGGTTTTTCAACAAATTTAGGTAGCGAGTCATTGTCTAAGAATGAAGCTTTTGAGGTATAACTTTCTTCTGTTTCAATAAACTTAATCCCACACTGTTCACACAATTGTCTAATGCGTTCTTTGAGTTTTGCTGTCGGAATTGAAACAAAAGATTGATGGTTCTTTTTGCCTAAATTACCTTCCCTCTTTTGGTCTTTGTTCCTTTGATGCTCAAGACAGTGATTAATAACAAGTCTAGCTGCTTTATTAACAGCATCTCTTATTTGTCGATTACGCTTTTCTGTGATTTTAGCGAGTTGAGTTGACCAAAATCCTTGAGGTTTTCCTTCTTTGAGAGTAGCTACCTGTTTGTTGTACCAACGATTAACAGACTTAAGATGCCTTCCATCAATTACAAAGCTAGTACCAAGACTAGAAACTCCTGTTAGCCAATTGTTTAAACCTGGCTCTAAACCTAGCACATTATCGGGATTGACCTCAATCTCGACTGGTTTACTCCCATAAACAAACTCAACATAAAAACAATGATTTCTGGGCAGTATTCTTAATTCCTTAATTTCTTGAAACCTCAAATTGGAGGTCATTGGCAAATAGAAGCTATCAAGTCCAAACCATTGCTTAACAGTTTTTCCTAAAGGGATTCTAATTTGATTATCAACCCATTTTAGGGCTTGCTGGGGATAAGTGACAAGGAACAGACCTTCTTTTTTTATGTATTTAGGTAGATGAGGCTCATCTGTTAACTCTCCCTTTCTATATTTCTGGTTTAGCTCTTTAAATGATTTAAATGACTCAGCAACACTTCTAAGTATTTGCTGTGCTGCCTGAGAGGATAAAACTTGATAGTGTTTGTTGTTTTTATACTCTTTCTCTAAATCAAATTTGCCAATAATTTTCTGGGTTTTGAAATAAAGTTGACGGGCATAATAAATTCCACAGTTAGTCAGCTTATGAGACTCAGCACAAATGAACTCAAGGATAGCCTTTAAATGTTTATCCATGCTCATTAGATTTTGCTGGCATCTATACATCGTATTTTTACCTCCTGATGTTATACTAACATAAATGCACTAAGCTGTTCATAATTTAAATTGCTTGTTGAGACGAGGCAAGAGGCAACACCCCCCCCGATGTCGGGGGAGTTGGGGGGTTGGGGGGGAGATTCGGCTAATCTAAGAATAAGCGGTTTAAATACGTCTTAGCTTCATTATATATGTATGAAGACTAAATCATTAACAATTCGTTTTGACCGCAGAAGAAATAAGCTATATTGATATGCTGCCCAGAAAGACAAAACCATAACAGCACTCATCGAAGACTGGATTGATAGTCTAAAATTAGAGGAAAAGGATACGACGGGTTAAAACCCGTCGATTCGCATTTCATCCATTGCTTAAAAAGAGAATGGCTTTCATGCTCCCGTGTTATTTCGGTAATCGGTTTTAGGGAGAGTTGGCGATCGAGGCTAGGAGCGGCCCGTCTATGGTTTCAGTGTAACCATCCGATCCCAAAAATTTTTTAATTTCTATCATTCGAGTTTTTCTTTTTGATTCATACATTTGTTCTCAATTTTCCCTCTTCCCCACTGGAAAATTTTTGGAGATTTTTCAGCGCAAATGTACTGTCCTAGTCTGAAAAAATTCGGCAGTCAATCTCATAAATCGGCTCGTGTTTTCTGACCCTTTTTACCTCTGGCTGCTGTGAATAAGCTGACTACACATCTAAATTATCGGTTAAGACGGCATGAGAGCTACAAGCAAAGATAGGGAGCTAGAACTTTTGTACTAAAAATCCCTAGGGCTGGTTTAAATTCAGTAAAGCTTACTGAAAAATATGTTACATAATTAGCTTATCAGATTTATTATTAGTGACAAGAGGAGGTAATACTAAATCCTGTTTAAAAGGTATAGGAGAGTGGGGTGTGGGGAGAAGCGAGCGCTAGAGCTGCGGAGTGGGGAGTAGGGAGAAACAATTGATAACTTGAGAGTTAATCACACTATTAAAAACGGATTTGGTGTAAGAGAGCGTTTCTCATCAAGAGGAAGTATGACAGCATTTGGCATCATCCCCAGACGACCAGCTACTGCTCCAGCCTTTCCCAGTTCCGGCCTTGCCCAAAACCCGAGACTTTGTACCTCACAAGTAAGATAAATGCTTCTCCTAGACTAAAAGAAATAGGGTCTATTGGGGGAGATTCCGAGAAATTATGGAAGGAAGCTGCAATGAGATCGAGATTCGCAGTATTTTACTGAGGAATTTCAACTAAAAGCCTAAAATCCTAAACCCCAACACCCTAAAACCTCACACCCAACCCCCAAACCCGAAAAAAAATCTCTTGGCCGGTGGTTTTTAACGGTGGAATTGGGAACGATAGAGATGAAACCCGAAAGGGTTAACTACAGAAACCTAAAACTTTTTAAAGTTACTCATTTCTGTAGCTAGATAACTAAAATAAGTAGCTTTTGCTACCGATAGATTTTAAGAACGTTATCAGGTATAATCAAGACATGAAGCTAGTTGAACGCCATATCATCACCAAATCCCCTCCTTGCTGGTCAGAAATTGACCATTATGCCTTCTTGTCAAAAAATCTGTTCAATCTAGCTAATTATCATTATCGCCAATATTTCTTTGAAAACTCCCAAAAACTGAGTTTTAATCAACTCTATCATCTGGTATCTAAAACCTCAGATTATTTAGCTTTACCCACGAAACCGAAGCACGCAGATAATCAGAAAATTGGAGCAGCTTGGGTTAGTTATTTTGCTGCTTTTAAAGCTTGGAAAAAACAGCCTGAAAAGTTTTTAGGAAAACCCAAAATTATTAAGTATAAGGACAAAACCAAAGGAAGAAACCTGCTAATATATTCTCAGGAATCAATTTATAAAAAACCTTTAAAAGAAGACCCCCCCAACCCCCCCGACGTCGGGGGGGCAAGGGGGGGGTGTCACTTGTCTATGAGCGACTTAAAAATTCCCACATCCAAGAGAGAAATAATTGCAGTGAGAATTGTCCCCAAAAGTAGCTGTTATGTCATTGAAATAGTATGTGAAAGACGGTCGGAAACCACAGATAAACAACAGATAGCTGGGGTAGATTTAGGAGTTAATAACTTAATGGCTGTAACTACAAATAAAACAGGTGTAGCACCTCTTTTGATCAATGGCAGACCGTTAAAAGCAATTAACACCTTCTACAACAAACAACGGTCAAAACAACAAGCTCAATTAAAAACTCGAAATAATCAATCCTTATCTAAAGGCTTGATACTCCTGACTCATAAGCGAAACTGTCGAGGAGAAAATTACCTACATACAGCCAGCAAAAGAGTAATAGATTGGTGTATTTTTCATCAAATAGGGACGTTAATAATTGGGCATAATGAGCGGATGAAACAATCTCTTAATCTAGGAAAAAGGAATAATCAACAATTTGTCAATATTCCCCATTATAGATTAATAGAAATGTTAACCTATAAAGCTCAATTAAAAGGGATAAAAGTCATAATAACTGAAGAATCCTCTACCTCACAATCCAGTGCTTTAGATAGGGATGAGTTAACTAAATATGGTGAAGAAAAACCATTATTTAAGGGAAAAAGGTTAGCTAGGGGACTTGATAAAATGGAAACAAATCAGTTGTTAAATGCCGATGTCAATGGGGCATTTAACATCATTAGAAAAGTAATTCCTGATGTCATTGACCAGGGAATAAAGGGTTTGCCGTTTAATCCTGTAGTGCTTGACCCACTACGAATGACTAAGCTTTCAGGCTTTTAAGTAAGTTTGAGTAAGTTTAGTTGAGCGGTGA
>NZ_JADBUE010000311.1:0-17893 GCF_020245805.1 Microcystis sp. M179S2
CTCGCTGCTAAAACTTCAGCAATAATCTCTTGTTTTCGTTCTTCAGTTAACTGTGTCATTATGATTACCCCTAAATCATTGAATATCAATAGTTTCTATGATAGCAATTTTTGTGATCAGCGATCGCCGCTCTTGTCGGTTGGGTTGAGGCAACGAAACCCAACAATAATAAAGGTGTGTTACTGCGGTGACATACCTTTTACTATCAGCAGCGATCGCTTATAGATCTCTCTATTAATCAAACTTTGGGAAGATGCGATCGCACAGGAAAAATTGTTATTAGGCCATCAGGATATACTATAATGGGATATGTTTCAGTTGGCAAAGTGGCAATGAGTTGGAACTAGCATTTGAATGGGATAAACAGAAAGCAAAAATAAATCAAAGAAAACATAACATTTCTTTTGAAGAAGCATCCACCGTATTTGATGATCCCTTAGCTGTAAATTTCGATGATCCTGACCATTCTACAGGAGAGAATCGCTATCTTATAATAGGTTGATCAGATCAAGGTAAATTTCTATTTGTTTCTTATACGGATCGTGATCATAAAATTCGTTTAATTAGTGCAAGATTAGTTACACCCAAAGAAAGGAGATATTATGAACGAGAAAATCCAAGATGAATTAGAAGATGACTTGCGAGAAGAATATGATTTAAGTCAACTTAAAAATCCTGTTCGCGGAAAATATTACCAACAGTATCGGGAAGGTCATAGCGTTACTATTCATCATGAAGATGGAACAAAAACGGTTGAACATTTTCCAGCGCAAAATGATGTAATTATTCTTGATCCTGATGTTAAAAAATATTTTCCTAATTCGGAATCCGTTAATGCGACCTTAAGAAGTTTAATTAAATTAATTCCTCAATAATAGTGCGATGCCTACGGCACTGCATAGCAGCACGCCGCTCTTGTAGTTGGGTTGAGGCAACGAAACCCAACACTAATAAAGGTGTGTTACTTCGGTGACATACCTTTTACCTATCAGTTATAATGGAAAGGTTTGAAGCCTAGACTTTCATCAAATGATGCTCATCTCTCTGAAAAATCCTGGTATCGTATCGTATATAGTGTAATGTCGTTGTCACTACATTATGTTAAAATAATTAAGTTTGGAATTACACACCCATCTTATGAGTAGTAAAACAAAAAGTAGGACTCCGCGTAATACCCTAAATTTGCGAATTAAGCCAGAAGAACGCAATTTGATCGATATGGCAGCCAAAGTGCAAGGTAAGAATAGAACTGATTTTATTTTGGAAGCCGCGCGGAATGCTGCGGAGGAAACTTTGCTCGAACGTACTATTTTTTGGGCTAGTCCAGAGGCTTATGCAGAATTTATCGCACTTCTAGATGCACCACCTCAACCTAATGAACGTTTACGCAAAACCATGCAGACGCTCGCACCTTGGGAGAAGGAATGAATTTGACACCACCTGAACCTCTGGCTAGTTATCACTCAATCACTGATTTTTCCTGCGGAATTACTTCTCTTGATGATTGGTTGAAGCGTCGAGCTTATGCTAATCAAGCCAGTGGTGCAACTAGAACTTTTGTTACCTGCGTTGACAATAGGGTAGTTGGGTATTACGCCCTTGCTTCCGGGGCGATTAGTATACAATCAGCTAATGGTAAATTTCGGCGGAATATGCCTAACCCAATTCCAGTGGTAATTTTGGCACGATTGGCAGTAGATACTTCTTACCAAGGTCAAGGTTTAGGATGCGGTTTATTTCGTGATGGTGCGCTACGGGTTGTTAAAGCGGCTGATACCATTGGTATTCGGGGAATTATTGTTCATGCTATTTCAGAAGAAGCTAAGAATTTTTATTTGGCTTTAGGTTTTGATGTGTCTCCTCTTGAACCGATGACGTTGATGATTACTCTTAATGATTTACGCGCTTGTATTGCTTAGTGCGCTACAGGGGCAACACGGGGTCAACCACAGGGGGTTTGCCCCTACAGGTACGTTTAAGTCCAGAATAACTTTGCTTATGGCCTCATGAACAAGATGTTTGCCCTGATACACTTTACTTAGATTCAGTGCGATTACCAGTTATCTTTAATTAAGTTTTTCCCTTACTTAAATTATGACAAAACAATTGAATTTCATTGATTATGGTTTGATAAGAATTAACAATTTGATGGGCGATGATTAAAACCTTTTCCTCATCTAATTGGCAAGAATAAGCACTTCTCACCAGATGACGAAACCGCCGTAACTCATCCAAAATGAGCCTTGTTTCTTCTGTAATAACTGCTTTTCTCCCCTTAGGTATATCAACAGACATTTGCTCTAATAAATCTCGATGCCATTTATCCCCCGTTGGGAATCTTTGATCAATTTTTTTAGCAATCGCTTCAAATATACGCTCAATTCCAGTATAAACTCCATGGAAATTAAGCGCAATAGAATTAATGCGTTTTGATACATGACATCCGATTGATTAGATAATTCTCTTAAAAATATCTCTAACTGTTGTAGGGCTTGAAGAATTTTATTGAGTTCTTGATTAATTCTATCTTGAATTGATAAATTAGTCATAATTCGACCCCCTGAGCAATTGCCTCTAAAATATAAGGATGAGCCTTTTGAACTTCTACTAAATCCACCTCAAAATCCTGTCCATTATCTAACTCTGCTATCGCCTTAAAATAATCTTTCTCTGGTAAATCCCAAACCGCTAAATCAAGATCAGAATGGGGAGTTATTTCTTCATAATTTAACAATGAACCAAATAAAACAACTTTCGTGACTCCATACTTCTCTTTAAGGAGACTAGCACATTTTTGAGCAATTTTTAACCCTGCTTGTTGCCGTTGTTTCATCTCTAATAGAAATTGTTCACGGTTTGCTCTCGCTGCTAAAACTTCAGCAATAATCTCTTGTTTTCGTTCTTCAGTTAACTGTGTCATTATGATTACCCCTAAATCATTGAATATCAATAGTTTCTATGATAGCAATTTTTGTGATCAGCGATCGCATCTTCTTCTCGATTGGATTGAAACAACGAAACCCAACAATATTTTATTTAAGGTGTGTTACTGCGGTGACACACCTTTTATCTATCAGTCATCAGGAGAGCTTATTTATTTTCTGCTTAGATCAGTTAAAATTGAGGAATGATCGGCCTAGAAATTGGGTTTATCTTCGTACTTAACCTTAACATGAGAGTGTAGGCTGGGTTGAACGATAGTGAAACCCAACCGTATTTTATCTATTCCTTGCTGAGATTCAGTTAAAATTGTAGCGTTATCACCATGAGTTAGATAGAACCCAACATCCATGATCATCTCTCTCAAAGAAGCCCAGGCTAAACTCCCCGAACTGATTGACAATCTCAAACTGGGGGAAGAATTGTTAATCACCGACAATAATCGTCCAATTGCCCAATTAATCGGGCCAATACCCATACCGCCCCAACGCCTAGTCCCCGGACTATGTCAAGGAATGATTACCATCGTAGCTGATGACGAAGAACATTGGCAAGATTTTTTGAAAACTTAAATAGAGATTTAACATTATGACTAAATTAGATATAGCTCAAGCTAAATCCGATCTCTCAAAACTTCTCGATTTGGCAATTAACGGAGAAGAAATTGTTATTATGCAAGGCGACGAGCCAGTAGCCAAAATTTCCCCCATCAAACGACCCTTAAAACGAGGAAGTGCTAAGGGAAAAGTATGGATGAGCGATGACTTTGATGAACCTCTTGAAGACTTTCAAAATTACAGGGAATGACTTTTTTATTGGACACACATATTTTTCTTTGGTTTGTTAATGACGATCCTAGATTAAGCAATGCTCTCAAAGATTTAATTGAAGATGAGAACAATTTTAGTTATCTTAGTATCGCCAGTCTTTGGGAAATGTCTATTAAATATAATTTAGGAAAGTTAAGGTTAGTTCCTTCCTATGAAGAGTTTATTGAGAAAGAAGTGAACGAAAGTAGGATTGTTTTACTAAATCTTGAACTAGAGCATCTAAAAATTAATGCTTCTCTACCTTTTCACCACAGAGATCCTTTTGATCGCATTATTATTGCTCAATCTATGGCTGAAAATCTCCCTATCATTACAAGTGATTCAATTTTCAGTCAATATTCGATTGCGCTTATTTAGTGTAACTCAACAAATGAAAATATTATTGATCTTAGATCAAGATGAAGGAATAGCTCCCAATGATCCAGCCGCTCTTCTAGATTAGATTGAAGCAACAAAAACCAACACTAATAAAGGTGTGTTACTTCGGTGACATACCTTTTACCTATCAGGAATCAGTTTGCTTATGGCCTCATGAACGAGATATTTGCCCTGATACACTTTACTTAGATTCAGTTAAACTAAAATGATCATTATCTTGCTTGTTAACTAACGAACAATTGACAAACTGATGATCCTGTTATACTAAATTAGGTATCAACCTTAATCATTAACCCCAACATGGGAGATAAACCCATTTACTGGATTGGGACGTCAAGGGAAGATATTAGAGATTTTCCTGAAGACGCAAAGCGTAAAGCAGGTTTTCAACTGAGAGCTATTCAACAAGGAGAGAAACCCAATGATTTTAAACCCATTCCCATTATTGGTCAAGGAACAGAAGAAATTAGAATTTGGACAGGAGAAACCTACAGAATCTTTTATGTGGCAAGGTTTAAAGAAGCGATTTATGTCCTTCATGCTTTCGGTAAAAAACACAGAAAACCTCGAAAAAAGAAATTGAATTGGGACAAAAACGTTATCAACAAATGATTCAATTTAGACAACAATTACAGGAGGGATAACCATGACACAATCTAACCCTATTGAGATCACTTTTGGTAGCGATAACATCTTTGAAGATTTAGGATTTAACAGTGAAGAAGCAACTAACTTAAAAATTAGAGCCGATTTGATGTTAACCTTGCGGTCTTTTATCCAAGAAAAAAGATGGACACAGCAAGAAGCCGCCACTTTTTTCGAGGAAACACAACCGAAAATTAGTGATTTAATGAATGGAGAAATTAGCCGTTTTACTGTTGATAAATTACTCAGTCTTTTAGATAAAACGGGAATGAAAGTTAAACTCGAAATCTTCACCAAGTAACTTAAAATCATCAACAATTGACCATGAACAAGGGTTACATCCACATGGGAAAAGGATTCAATTCATCTTCCGTCAAAGCTTCTTTTAACCATCCCATGCTAACAGGAACATCATACAATCTTCCTGCCCCTAAACGCTTCCACATATGACGCATTCCGGGGACAATGACTTTAGCCACCCTTAAACCAATATCAGGACGAGTCTGATCTAATACTAACATTTCCATCCCCTTTGACTCAACAATTCGCTGACACAATTTAACATCTGCTAATAAATCATCACTGGCTAATTGTAAATAATCATTACTTTTTTTGGGTATTATTTTACTATCGGGAACTAAATAAGATTGATTGCTTAACCTTGCCGTTTGCCACCATTTAACCGCCAAAGGATCAGCAGAGGGAGTATAAATCGTTGTCCCATCTTCCTTAAAAGATAACACATTCGGTAAGATTTGATTAACCTCCGTTAACGCTCGACTAATAGCAATTTTCGGGTCAAAATGCGCCCCATACCCTAACAAAATGTCCTCCACTTCCCGCTCCTTTCTCGGACTAATAGCCGCAAAACAAGGGATATTCAAATCACTGGTAATATCTAACACCCATAGCTCCCGATTTAACCCCTCATAATATTGCTTTAATTGCTCAAAATATGGCTCATTAAAGCTCTCTAAATTAACGGAAGGTTTAACTAATTGATTATACCACCATAAGGCCACACAATCTCGTTCCACTAACTCCATAAACCCTTGTAAAATCGCTTCTTCTATCGTATTTCCTGCGGCGCAGCCATTAGAATCAGCCCAACAATCTAAGGGTTCAGATTGAGAATAACCATAATAACAATATCCCGTCGGTAAATACTTAAAATCTTGAGCAGTTAAAGACCATACAGGAGTCCAATCAATGATTCTAGTTTCATCAAAAGGTTCAGGGACTTTTTGAAACCATCCTTGATTCTTCGCATTCCATTCTTTTCGATGTTGATATTGTTTTTCACTAAAATTCATACATTTGTTAGGATGAATAGCTTTATCTCCTAACTCTTGATAACTCGCTTTTTCTCTGATTTCATTCCCTTGAAAAACTCCCGAATAGCGCTCAATAGCTTCACAAAATCCACTTGCTTTTGCTTGACTATCTGTACGGCCTTTTCCCGCACTTCTACCTCCAATATTTTGCCGTAAACTGTCTAAATCATCAAAGACACTGCGAAAATGATGTTTAGCTACATAAGTATGAACTAAAGCATTCCCTTGTATCTTATTTAATTCTCGCACAATTCCCGTAATGGGACTGATAAGATGTTGATAGGTTCTTAAGGTTTCTTCAGGAGAACAAAAACGATGTCCCCCATCACTGGTAAAAGCCTTTTTACGATGTCCCAAAACCACGGGTAAAGGTGTTTTATTTAGAGAATATCCACAACTAGGACAGTTCGGACGTTTAACTAAAATATGCTCTTGAAATTGTAAATTTAAAGTATCATAAGTCATTAGCATTCCTTCTAAACGTTGATTTTTACCTTGAATAATCCACTTAAAAACCTCCATAGCCGTCAGATTTAAAACCGTCTGTATTGTCGCTGAAGAAAACCCTAAAGGAGAAATTAAAGAAATCTTATTTTCTCTCTGTCTAATAATAAATTCCTCCACGGGACGATTATCTCGTAACCGTTGAGCCAAACAATGCCAACAACCAGTTTTATCGGGATCAAATAAGGGACCAATCCAGGCTAGATTTCCCAGGGGATTAACTAATAACCACGGTTTTTGTGAGGCTAAAGCTTGTTGATTAATACTCTCTAAATCAGGATGAAGATAATTATCGGTTAAAATAATGGTTAAGTCTCCTTCATCTGCGACTTGAACTTGCAAGGAATTTAAAATATTGATCAAATCTTGCTGGGGAATTGCGCCTAGGCTTTTAACTGTAACCTTCAGAGATTGTAATCGTTCAAAAGCTTGGGATTGAGAAACCTGAAGATGATGGCATAAAATTGCTAAATTAGACGGTAATAATTCTTTTTTTTCTAACAAAAACCCTCGTTTATATAACTGAAAAATCGCTTTTTGAATTGCCAAGCTATAATTAACAATAACTGCGAAGGAATTAGCATTATTGGGATTGATTTCCTGATTTTGTAAAAATTCTAACTGAAGAATATCAATAATTTCATCAAGATTACGTTGACCATCAATTAATCTTACCAAACGATAATAAAGCGGCTCTTGGAAACAGATTGATTCTCGCTCAGATAGAAAAAATACCGTATTTGGTTCTAAGGTTTCAATTGAGTAGGCAGGATTCCAATCAAGCTGGTTGAACACAATTTTTACTCTCTTTTTAAGGTATAGTTAAGGTTGATTATATACCTATAATATAAGGTTGATAGCAGTTATCTTAATAGTGAGGTGCGAAGTTTTCGTTTTGGGGAACAGGGAGGGAGCAGCCCATTTATGCCAAAATATAAAAGCGATCGCTAAAAGTGATTAAATTTATTCAATATGATACCAAATCCGCTTTTAATAGCATGATTAACTCCCAATCCAACTTTAAAAACCCAGTTATGGATTGTTTCCCCCTGCTCCCTGCTCCCTGCTCTGGCGCTCCCCAATCTCCTCCACCTTTTAAACAGGATTTGCTATCAGACCCCTAATTTCTTCCCTGCCTGAAATTTCTCAATTTCTCGGAATAAATTTGACTACCAAAATCAGGGTAAATAGCCCAAATATCAACTTAATAAAGTTTTAATAGACATTTAAGCCCTAATAGATTAATCTTACTTTTTTTAAAGCCGATATGCTGCCTCGCTAATCCTTTTAAGACTTGAAAACTTGGTATTCTGTCAGGGGTTGGCCGTGAGAGGGGTCAATTTTCAAGGATAATTTGTAACAGAGTGTTGAAAATTCCTTTAATCTTAGTTATGAGCGATCGCCCACCAGAACTAACCCTAGCCGACCAGGCCCCTGCCAACCACGAATGTCGCTCCTGCGGCTACGTTTACGACCCCAGCAAGGGAGATAGTAAAACCAACACTCCCGCTGGAACCCCCTTCGAGGAATTGCCAGAAACGTGGCGCTGTCCCGTGTGTGGTGTGCGTCGTTCCCAATTTATCAACATCGGAGCCAAAGATGCTCCTTCGGGATTCCAAGAAAATCTTAGCTATGGTTTTGGAGTTAACCGTCTGACTCCCGCACAAAAAAATATTTTGATTTTCGGGGCTTTAGCGCTAGGATTTGTTTTCTTTATTAGTTTATATGGTTTAAACTAACTCAAGCACTCATTATCTTTAATCCAACGGCTCTTATGAGCCTGTAACCCATCGGGTACAAACCCTAATCCGTCCCGATTCCTTGACCAATACCTCTGAACCATTGATGAGAAAACTGAAACAATTCGTAATAGTTCTAGCTGTAGCCTTTTTCTGCTTTAGCTGTAGTAGTGTGCCATCCCTGAGCAGTAGTCCTTGGCAAATCCTCACCCTCGACACTGACTCCACTTTTGCCGATATCGCCTTTACCGACGACCTGCAGCACGGTTGGTTAGTGGGAACCAAATCTACCCTCTTTGAAACCACCGATGGGGGGGACAGCTGGCAGCAAAAAGTCCTCAACCTTGGCGAAGAAAAAGTTAGCTTTAGCGCCGTCAGTTTCCACGACCAAGAGGGTTGGATTGTCGGTAAACCCTCAATTCTTCTCCATAGCGAAGACGGGGGCAGCAGCTGGTCCCGTATCCCCTTAAGTGAAAAATTACCCGGTTCCCCCTACGGAATTATCGCCCTGAACGACAAAACCGCCGAAATGGTCACGGATTTAGGCGCTATCTACCGCACCAAAGACGGGGGCAAAACTTGGCAAGCTTTAGTGGAAGGTGCTGTGGGTGTGGCCCGGACAATTGTTCGTTCCCATGATGGTAAATACGTGGCCGTTTCCGCACGCGGTAACTTTTATTCCACTTGGGAACCGGGGTCAACAGAATGGCAACCCCACAATCGTCTTTCCTCCCGCCGTTTACAAAAAGTCGGTTATGGTGAAAAAGGAGAACTGTGGGCCCTGGCCCGGGGTGGTCAACTACAATTTACTAGCCCCAATGATCTCGATACATGGGAAGATAAGGTATTCCCAGAGTTTTCCACCAGTTGGGGACTTTTGGACCTCAACTACCGCAGCCCCGAAGAAATTTGGGTCGCTGGTGGTAGCGGCAATCTCTTGGTCAGTCATGACAGCGGCCAATCTTGGCAAAAAGATCGCGCGGTGGAAAGTGTCCCCTCCAATCTCTATCGAATTGTTTTTATCAATTCCGACAAGGGTTTTGTCTTGGGACAAAATGGGGTTTTACTGAAATATAATCCCCCTAGCGAATCGGCCTAAAACTTGTCTCAGGGTCAAGAAAGTCTCTATTATAGAGATTGAATTTTTCAAGTCCTATCATTCCGAGGAGAACCGTCCATGTCAGGTAGTACCGGCGAACGTCCTTTTGGCGATATCGTTACCAGTATTCGTTACTGGATTATCCATAGCATCACCATCCCCATGCTGTTTATCGCAGGTTGGTTATTCGTGAGTACCGGTTTAGCTTACGATGTTTTTGGCACTCCCCGTCCCGATGAGTATTACACTCAAGAGCGTCAAGAATTACCGATCATTAATGATCGCTTTGAGGCCAAAAATCAAATCGAGCAGTTTAATCAGTAGTTTACTTTAATTAAGGATAAAAACAATGGCTAGTGGTAATCCCAATCAACCCATTTCTTACCCCATTTTCACCGTTCGCTGGTTGGCAGTTCATACCTTAGCGGTTCCCACTGTCTTCTTTATCGGTGCAATTGCGGCAATGCAGTTTATTCAACGCTAGGAGAACAATTATGGAAAGAACACCTAATCCGAATCGGCAAGCTGTCGAGTTAAATCGTACTTCTCTTTACCTAGGTTTACTCCTAGTTGCTGTCTTGGGAATTTTATTTTCCAGCTATTTCTTTAACTAATTAGTCCCGATTCATTGTCATCGCAATTAGGAGGTGTTATTCATGTTCGCAGAAGGTCGTATTCCTTTGTGGTTAGTCGCCACCATCGCCGGTCTAGGCGTTATCGCCGTGGTTGGTCTTTTCTTCTACGGAGCTTACGCTGGTTTAGGTTCCTCTATGTAATTCCATTACGGGTAATTTTCCCCAGCAAGGCCTAGTTATTTCTATAACTAGGCCTTGCTGAAAAAGTAGGGGCGAAGCATTCGCATAGGAAATCTACGGTTTCAGCGATAGGTTATGCCCGAATGCTTCGCCCCTACAGGACGCGGGCCGATGAAGATGTAAGGTTTTGAAACATGATTCTCTCAAAATCTTGCACCTGTGGGAGCGAAAAAAGACCCTAAGACCCTTACCTAGTCTATATTTCACATTTATTCAGCAAACCCTAACTAGCGGTTTTTTCAGTATTCGGTTAAAAGTAAAGCTCGATCGAACTTTATACTAATACTAAATCCGTTGAGTAACGCACAGAAAACGGGTTTCTCGGAGAAACCCGTTTTCTACTCATGCACTCATGCAAAAAGGGGAATAAATAGGGTTTGCGGCAAAAAGTTTGTTGGTGGGGTTAGGAGTCGGTCGTCGGTCGTCGGTCGTCAGTAGCCGGTCGTTTCAGGCTTTCTTGCCCTCTCTTTTCGTACCAGTTTATGTACTACAAGAAGGATAATGCCAGGTTTTTGAAGGTCTTAATCCTATATTCGCAGCACTAACATCGGATTTTAACAGGTCAAAAGCCTTATTTTAAAAGGGTTTTACCATTATTCAGCCAGCCCTAATTAAAAAAAGGAGTCAAAGACTTGACTCCTTTAGTTATATGGATGATTTAGCTAAAACTAAACTTCTTGTTTACGAGTGCTAAGATCACCCAATTTTTGGAATAAACCGAATTCCACTTGTTCTTCCAGATCGGGATCTACCCCGGCGAATACGTCGCGGTAGATAGTACGAGAACCGTGCCAGATGTGACCGAAGAAGAATAGTAAAGCAAAGACAGCATGACCGAAAGTAAACCAACCTCTCGGAGAAGTGCGGAATACCCCGTCAGACTTCAGGGTTTCGGTGTCAAACTCGAAAGCTTCACCGAGTTGCGCTTTACGGGCAAATTTCTTCACATCAGCAGGATCGCTGAAGACCTGACCATCGAGAGCGCCACCGTAGAAAGAAACGGTGACACCACTTTGTTCGATACTCAGTTTCGATTCCGCACGACGGAAAGGAATATCCGCGCGAACGATACCTTCCGAGTCGGTCAGGACAACGGGGAAGGTTTCAAAGAAGTTAGGCATCCGACGCACGCTGAGGACGCGACCTTCGCCATCTTTGAACACGGGGTGTCCTAACCAAGATTTAGCGATACCGTCACCGCTATCCATGGCACCAGTACGGAATAAACCACCTTTAGCGGGGCTATTACCGACATAATCATAGAAAGCCAGTTTTTCAGGGATTGCTTGGTAAGCTTCGGCGATGGTGGCTCCGTTGGCGATGCTGGCCTCGACGCGACGCTCAATTTCTTCTTGGAAATAGCCCTTATCCCATTGGTAACGGGTCGGGCCAAAGAGTTCGATCGGGGTGGTAGCATTACCGTACCACATGGTTCCGGCCACGACGAAAGCGGCAAAGAAAACGGCGGCGATACTGCTAGAAAGCACCGTTTCGATATTACCCATTCTCAGGGCTTTATAGAGTCTTTCGGGGGGACGAACGGTTAAATGGAATAAACCGGCGATAATCCCGACGATACCCGCAGCAATGTGGTGAGCTACCACACCCCCGGGGTTAAAGGGGTTAAAACCAGCCGGTCCCCATTCGGGAGCTACGGGCTGCACATGACCGGTTAAACCGTAGGCATCGGAAACCCACATCCCGGGACCCCAAAGGCCTGTTTGATGGAAAGCACCGAAACCGAAGCAAAGTAAACCGGATAAGAACAGGTGAATACCGAACATTTTCGGCAAATCGAGCGCAGATTCGCCCGTGCGGGGATCGATGAATAATTCTAAATCCCAGAAAACCCAGTGCCAAACCGCCGCTAGGAATAGCAGACCGGATAAGACGATATGAGCGGCGGCAACGCCTTCAAAAGACCAGAAACCGGGGTCAACACCAGTTTCGCCGGTGACGCTCCAGCCACCCCATGAACCAGTGACACCTAAACGGGCCATGAAGGGCAGCACGAACATTCCTTGCCGCCACATCGGGTTTAATACGGGGTCACTGGGGTCGAAAATAGCCAGCTCATAGAGGGCCATGGAGCCAGCCCAACCCGCTACCAGTGCGGTGTGCATCAGGTGAACGGAAATTAAACGGCCCGGGTCGTTGAGAACGACTGTGTGTACTCGATACCAAGGTAGTCCCATTGACTACGCTCCTCCTATTGACAATTTAGTGTCCACTTAGACGCTTTTTATATTCAGGGTGAAAATATAAGCCCAACAATCTCGACTGTTAAGTGCAAGAGTTAGCCGACCTACATTATCCCTTGAAAAGTGTATCTATTCTAAAGAAGTGTAACTATTGTTAGAACAGATTTCAAGTCTTTGCGATCGGTATTCGGCCAGAATAGTCCAAATAAGGAAGTGGGGTGTGGGGTGTGGGCTGTGGGGTGTGGGCTGTGGGGAGATGGGGAATTATGACTGATAACTGATAACTGATAACTGATAACTGATTACTTCCTCAGCAGTTCTTCGGCATTTTGCAGGATTTCGAGGACTTGTTCGGCACTAATCAAGCGTTTTAGCACCACTTGCCCGATGGTGGGGACAGTATCGGCAATTTCTGCACTCTTGGGGGCAACTTCTACCATAATCACGGCTTCTTCCACCCTATAAAGCCATAAAACCTGTTCTCCCTCTAAAATACCGATATTTAATCGCTCTATCTGCGGTGGTCGTCGCCAACTACTCGCGTGATCCCACAAACCGCCAAATTCCCACACCCGTCCTATTGTCCAACCTGCCGTTAAGAAAAAATATTTCACTTTGTTACTCAATCTAGAATCAATCTCTAGCTTTCTGGCTTAATTAGTTTTCAGCCGTCAAATTTTATCAAAAAACTGCTAACGTCCCGTTAATTTCACCACCCCAATGCCCCCAAAGTATAAACCCAAGACCGCCCCTGCTAACAGGGATTGGGTGAGAGGATCTGTGGAAGGGGTTAAAATCGCGCCTAAAATCACTGCCCCTAAAACCACGAAACGCCACCCCGATAACATCGTTTGCGAGGAAATAATGCCTAAAAAGCTCAAAATCAATTGAATAACGGGAATTTGAAAGGCGATGCCGGTACTAAAAAGTAAAAGTAAGACAAATTCAAAATAGCGCTCGATCGACCAAGCTTGTTCGACCACTTCCGCCCCATAATTGACAAAAAAGTTTAAAGCGGCGGGAATCAGGGCAATATAGGCAAAAAATAAACCGGCAAAAAATAAGACACTCGATCCTAACACTACCGGGACAATTAAACGCCGTTCGCGACGGGTTAACCCCGGCAGCACAAAGAGGATAATTTGCAAGAGAATGACCGGACTAGCCACCAGTATGCCGCTATATCCAGCTACTTTTAGGGAGACGAAAAAAAATTCTCCCGGGGCCAACTGCAAAAATTTTACCCCTTGGGCGGGAACTTCCAGCACTTGTACTAGGGGTTTAACGAAGATAAAACATCCCACCGCACCCACAGCCACGGCAATTAAACTATAAAAAATCCGGCGCCGCAACTCCTCCAAGTGGTCAAATAAGGACATTTCCACTTCTCCGGGTAACTCATCGAGGAATTCAGGACTGTCTGGGGGTGGGGTTTTTACTTCTGTCGATGACATGGCTTTGGCTCGATCGTTCTCTACTCAAGCCTTTATCCTAGCATTGATAACCCTTAGCTATTAGCCGTCAGCTATCAGAATCATTCCAACATCGTCGGGTTTGCTCGGTGACAGGTTGCCAATCCAGAACTCAACCCACCAGAGCGGCATCGCACTTTAACCCACAACTTCAATAAATGTGCATGGTGCGTTCCCCAAAATCGATCAGTGGAGCAGTAGGACTTGCATTAGGGAACGCACCCTACAGCAATAGCGATCGCACTTAACAAGCAATATAATCGTGAGTGGTTAATCAGTTTGAAGATGGTCGCCATTCTTTCTGATATGCTCTATTTCGCTCCACAAGAATTTTAATAGACTCATCGGGAAGGTTTAGCTCTCTTAATAAGCAAATTTGTAGGATCACAGTCAACGTATGAAAAAGTTGAAATAACTCCCGACCTCTTGCCGCCTGTTGTCGTTTTTCTTTATCATGATGCGTCAATGCATTCCGAGTTTCAGAAGCTCTCCTAGAAAATAATTCCCTATCTTTTACGCTTCCTATAAAATTATTTGGCAGCAAGGAGGACACTTTATTAAGAATTTCTTTGAGTCTTGTCTCTAAAGTAAAGCTTGTTTGATTTTTTAGGTTTCCCTTTAAAGCATTTCTAAACTCATCACTAATTCCATTTTCTTGATTATCACTTTCACTTGGAAATTTGTCCAATACCTTTATAAATTCCTGGTAAAGTCCTTGTTTGTAAATCTTTTTATCTTGATATGAACCTTCATACTTGCTTGTATGATAAGCCTCCAAAGCTTGGATTATATTTAGAAATTTATAACCCAAGTAAAGGCTAGAGCTATACATTGTTGCCATTAACAAGTCAAAAACAGGTTCATATTCCTCCCTTTTATTAATCCATGCTTCAAAGAATGATCCCAAATTGTTTTCTACATCACTAAATAGAAATAGCATTTTATCGGGGGACAAGTTTATCTCAGAACTCTTCGTAGGATTCCATAAACCAAATATTATGATGACTTGAGTTTCCCGCGCCTCTTTTTCCAGTGTGAAATCTCCATTTGCTTGCTGTACAGGCTTTTCATGAATGACATCTGCTTTCCCAGTAACCTTAATTACTGAAGTTGCTTTTGTCATTGCAAAGCTTAACAAATCACTGAATCTTATCAATAAATTGACACAATCATCTATTGGTTGATTGCAGGGATTTTGTATGGTCAGATAAGTTTTTTGCTCAATATTTGCATTGTACGCGTTAGGGTAAAATGGATAAACACATACTGAAGAAAAGGTAATATATAAATCGAGACTGCCAATTTTCGTCAAATGAATGTTCGATGGCGGCTGATAACTCATCCATATTTTGTTCTCTTCTTGAGATACAAAAACCTCTATTCCAGATTTGCCAACCCATTTCTCTAGATGGGAATATTGAACAGAAATAGATTTCAATTTTATGTCCTGTTCATATTCAAAGTGAATTTTTCTAAAAACATACTCGACATTGAATGAAAGACTCGCTGTGAGTTTTGTAAATTCAAAGCTTTTAACTTGTCCAGAACACCTGTATAAGGTAATTTTTTCATTGTTATCAAGCAAACCGAGAATAATGATTTCCTCAGGCTTTATAAAGTCAAGTCGTACACCTGATGTTAGATTTGATTCCCCTTCAATGGAAGAAATCTTTACCTGACCTATCTCTTTAAGTTGTGAACTATAAAACGAACCAATTAATTCTAATGTTGCGCCACTCTCAGGCGAAAAGCTTAGTTTTCCTGGAACTACTACTTCTGGTTTGTTAGGAAGCCACCACTTCCCTAAGCTCACAAATTCTTCAAGCATCTGCGTTCAGTATGTATTTGGCTCGGCGCTGATTATACTATGAAATTTTCTCCAGAGCAATGTTTGCTCACAAGTAACCTTAAATTACACTTTACTAAAAACTTTCCGCCAGTCTAACCCTACATCCCAACAGCTTCGGCTCCGGTTACGCCCCTACCAAGGACTAAGCGGCATAACTACATATTATAGGTCAACTTTCTGTATAACACTCTCCAGAGTAACGATATGTAGAAACTTTCTGTATATCACCCCATTTAAGCGTGATCGCAAGAAGTTTTCCCCATATCACGTCCAAAAGCGTGTTAGCCAGATTAGCATATTGCCAAAAACCTTGTTTAACTAAATTTCTGACAATTCAGGCTCATTCTAGCGATGATTCCTATGTCTGACCGCACCCCTTGACAAAAATTTATAATTATTCGACCAATAGCGATCGCTATCGGGGGATAGTTGTTTTTTGTTACAGCATTGGGGAGAAGGAAGCGGGTTGTTCAAGTGGGATTGGGAGTTAATCATGGTACAAGGCAACAGGCTCCAAAAAAGAAGGTAGAAACTAAGCACATCAAAGCTTTTAACTTAACCAATTAGGTTTTAGATTCGGCCCTTGTGATCAGATGTGAGTTTTCAGTTCACCGATTACTGATGACTGTTTACTGAGCACGGAAAAAAGCTCTCGCTCCCTAATCACTTTAAAAAAATTTGCTATGATATAGGGACTTGTTTAGTATTTGGTAAAAATAACCATAAATGCCACCGTGTTCACAACTGTTCAACCCGCAAATCGATCGAGCTTACCTGATGACCTATTTACAGCAATTAAAGAGCTTAAACAGGAATTAAACGCCGTTATTCTGGCTCACTACTATCAAAATTCTGACATACAGGATATAGCTGATTATATTGGTGATTCTCTCGGTTTATCCCAACAGGCTGCCCGAACGCCAGCAGATGTGATCGTATTTGCGGGGGTTCACTTCATGGCAGAAACAGCTAAAATCTTAAACCCAGATAAGTTGGTATTGCTGCCGGATTTAGATGCAGGATGTTCTTTAGCTGATAGTTGTCATCCTGAAGATTTTGCTCGTTTTAAAGCCCAATATCCCGATCATATCGTGATTTCCTATATCAATTGCAGTGCAGAAATTAAGGCCATGAGTGATATTATCTGCACCAGTTCCAACGCAGTCAAAATAGTTAATCAAATCCCTGCCCATCAACCGATTATCTTCGCTCCCGATCGCAATTTAGGTCGTTACGTCAGTCAGCAAACTGGTAGAGATTTAGTTCTCTGGCAGGGTAGTTGTATTGTCCATGAAACTTTTTCCGAACGCAAGATAATAGAATTAAAAGTCGCCCATCCAGAAGCAAAAATTATCGCCCATCCTGAGTGTGAAGCATCGGTTTTACGCCATGCCGATTATATTGGTTCCACGACGGCACTATTAAATTATTCCCTGAAAAGTTCCGAAAAAACCTTTATTGTCGCCACAGAACCGGGGATTATTCACCAGATGCAAAAATCCGCCCCAGAGAAAGTATTTATCCCCGCACCAGCTTTAAATAACTGTGCTTGTAATGAGTGTCCCTACATGAGACTGAACACTCTCGAAAAATTGTATCTCTGTATGCGAGATAAAACTCCAGAAATTACTATTTCTGAAGATTTAAGAGTTAAGGCACTGTTGCCGATTCAAAGAATGTTAGAAATGTCTTAATCAGTTATCAGTTATCAGTTATCAGTTATCAGATGGCGCAATAATATTATTGTAGGGGCGAATTGCATTCGCCCTCTTTTAATAACTTCTGCTGCTCACCATAAGTGAGAGAAAGTCACCAATATGAGATGCACCCTGTGAGTTTTCAGTTCATTAGACATCTGCAAAAATTATAACTCAATCACAGCTTGCTTTTATGTCATGTACTAATAAATAGTTGGGTGGTGATTCGGTAGTAGTGATGGCGGCTTAATCCTTTGCTTTGCTGTGCATTGTAGTCATGGATAAAATACCAAAGGGTTCCCCAACGTGATTCTCAATGTTTTTAGAGAAAGATATGCTCTCTCTCACCAGCCGAGAAATCCTTTGTCGAAAGGTATTATTTAATCTTTC
>NZ_JADBUE010000312.1:0-6450 GCF_020245805.1 Microcystis sp. M179S2
CCCACACCAGCCGCCGGGGCGGGGCGTTCAACAGCTTGGGGCACAACGCCACCCCGGCCAGCCGCGCATTGGGGCCAGAAAGGCGAATCACCGCCACACCCCACACCCTGTCCCCACGAAAAACTTTTTCAGCAGACCCTAGATGGTGTTGCTCACAGTATGTATGTATTATGACAATAGCCCTCTGATTGTTAACGATGACTATAATCCTAGAGAGGATTCTTTTTTTCCTATCACTGCATAGAAGGGATCAGCAACCATAATTCCTAACATTTGTAGGAAACTGGGGGTAGTAGCAGGACGAACGATCGCCTGTACTTCCCTAAATCCCGCCACCGATTTAAAATAGGATTTCACTAACGCTACCCGGCCTAAATCGCTATTATCGCGCCAAGCAGCGATCGCTTTTTGGTAAAACATCCGATTGGAAAAACTAACCACCACCAGACCATGAGGCTTTAAAATGCGATACAGTTCCGCAAAAATCGCCTCTGGATACTGCAAATACTGCACCGACACCGTGATTAACACCGCATCAAAAGAACTATCCCCTAGGGGCAATTTTGGCTGTGCATTGAGGTCTTGGACAAAATAACTATGCAAGCGGGGATTTTTGGCTAACTCCTCCCCATTCATCCCGTGACCTTCGATATGCTCAAATTCCATCTCCTCCGGTAAATGGGACACCCAGCTGCTCATCAGGTCTAAAATGCGTGTATTCGGCGATAAGATCTCTCGGTAGAGAGCGGTTAATCGATCGATAAAACCCTCATCCACGTGGGTGACGAAGCGGGGAAAAGCATAAAAATCGCTGTCTTTCGTCGGATCGAGTTTAGTTCTTTCTTCAGGTCGGAGCATTTTTGTCAAGTTAATTTTACTATTCTTAACATACCCCACGGACAGAAAAAAGGGTTAACCGAACTGGTCAACCCCTAGGCTTGGGAACGCGCTGTAAATCTTAGCTTTGAACGACTAGCTTAACGTTAGCGTTTTGCAGACCGCGCTGTTTCACTTCGGATAGGGTTTTGTTCACAGCGTATTTTTGGTTGATCGAGTTGATCAATTCGGTTTGATTGTGTTTTTTGGCTACACCCCAGAGGTCAGCGATTAAATCGAAACTGCCGTCGGTATTGCGGGACCAACCGAGATCATATTCGCCATCGAGAACAGCAACGATGTCGGAGCGAACCCGTTGACCGTTGTAACCACGAACATCAGCTTCGGTTTTTACGCTAATACCGAGGTCGCGGAGAGAAGCTTTGAGGATTTCGGCATCGGTGATTTTGGTCCGGAGAGTGCTAAAATGAGACATTGGAATTTCCTCTTTGTAGATAAGAATCAACAACAACAGATTGAGAGTTAAAGAGTGCCGCCAAGCGGCTTTTCGAGGCATTGCTAGTCCCTGAGAACTAGCCTTTCATCCCGTTGGGAGCGGGCGAAAGTCTGTTAGAACTCCAATCGCTGGTACTCAGCGACGGAGGCCGAAGCAGGTCGGGCGCGTTGTCTGGCCCAATCACGCAGGGCCGTCACCTGTTCGGTCATGGTGCGAGATAGGGGCAGAGTCGCCTTAATCGCCGCAATAATGTCCAATTGCGTGAATTCGCGATCTTGGGCGAAGGCCTCATACATGGCGGCAATCAGCGCCTGTTCTATTTCCGCACCGGAAAACCCATCGGATACCTTGGCTAACTGCTCCAAATCGAAGCGAGAAATGTCGGAGCGTCGTTTAGTCAGGTGAATATTAAATATATCTTGTCTTTCTTCGGAATTGGGCAAATCGACAAAGAAGATTTCATCGAAGCGCCCCTTGCGGAGAAATTCCCCGGGTAGCCGTTCAATCCGGTTAGCTGTGGCCATAACGAAGACGGGTGAGGTTTTTTCCTGCATCCAAGTCAGGAAGGAGCCGAAGATGCGGCTAGAGGTTCCCCCATCGGAATCGGCGGATCCTGTGCCACCGGCAAAAGCTTTATCTAATTCATCGATGAACAGAATGGCCGGAGAGATGGATTCGGCAGTTTTTAGGGCATTACGCAGGTTAGCCTCAGACCGTCCCACCATGGAACCATCGTAAACCCGTCCCATATCTAAGCGCAGGAGCGGTAAACTCCAGAGGCGCGAGGTGGTTTTAGCGATTAAGGACTTACCACAGCCTGGTACTCCTAAAATTAGCATTCCTTTCGGTTGGGGGAGTCCGTAACCTCTGGCTCTTTCTGTAAAGGCATTTGAGCGCTGTTTTAACCATTTTTTTAATTCTTCCAGACCACCGACGGCGTTGATGGTCTCGTCTTCTTCAACGTATTCTAAAATTCCGTTGCGGCGAATCAGTTGTTTTTTCTCGGAAAGGACGATTTCTACCTCGTCTTCCGTCAATTTGTTCGCTTTTACATGGGCTTTGCGGTAAACTTTTTCGGCTTCATCTTTGGTTAAGCCTAAGGCCGCTTTCAGGAGTTTTTCCCGGACCTCTGTGGTGGTACGACGATTTTGATTTTTGCCTAGGTGTTGCGAGAGAACTGTATCTAACTCTCCCATGTCGGGCAGGGGAAAATCTAGAACTACTACGTCTTTCTCTAGTTCTATGGGGACTTCTTGCAGGGGAGACATTAAAATAATGATTTTTTCGGTTCCTTTAAAGCTTGCGATCGCATCTCTCAACCAGCGAGTGACTGGAGCGGAAGTGATGAACGGATGCAGGTCTTTAAATATATAGATGCCCGCTTCCCGTTGACGCACTACCCATTCGATCGCCGCTTCTGGCGACACGGTATTATGTTGATTGGTTTGGCGCGGTTGACCCTGTTCGATCATGCCGTGGGTGACAGTCCAGACAAACACCCGTCGATGTTGTGTATTTAGTTGGGCTATTTTGCTGATGGCTTCTTCCGCCCTTTCCTCCTCGGAGGTGACGAGGTAAATCAGGGGATACTGAGCCTTGACGAGAATTTCTAGCTCTTCTTTCATAACATCGACCCTATTTGTGGTAACGGTTTTGACCTTGGGCGGCTACCGAGAGTTTAGCAGGGAACTAAGGCTGCTTCTCCCTCTGCGGTTCCTTGAGCGCCAACGGGTTCGGGAACTTCGAGCGGGAACTCGTCGCCGACTATTCCGGGCTGGCGTTTGATTGACCTTAGCCGATCTTCTTTCATCACTAAGGCGGCATCACACTCGGGACAGACATGAACCTGATAGGTTTTGCCATAGGCGGCGGCTTCGATTTCTTCTACCTTTTCGGGGTATTTTAGGTAGAAAGCGATCGCTTTTTCCACCAGCCCTGACATCGATTCTTCATCGATCGCGGCTCTTATTTTTAGTTGACGATGGACTCCAGGGGGAAGGTACAGTGTGACTTTTTGCTTGTCTTGCATATCACTAAATTGGTTTACCCGGGTATGTGTCCTTACTATAACCACTGTCTTTCCCTCCTGTCAAGATGGTAAGCTGTCATAACAGCATAATTGTAACATTTCTTTACAATTGTTGGGGAAGTGGGGAAGTGGGGAAGTGGGGAAGTGGGGAAGTGGGGAAGTGGGGAAGTGGGGAAGTGGGGAAATTGAACTAAAACCCCAAAACCCCAACCCCCAACACCTAAAACCTGTCTCCTGTCTCCTGACTCGGAGAATACTGACTCCTGAATTGAGCAAACCCTAATTACTATTGATGCGACTTAAAAAGGCTTGTAGGCGCTCGCTGTGGGGATGATTAAAGAAGGTGTCGGGATCGCCTGCTTCTTCGATGACACCTTGATTAAAGAACAAAACCTTGTTAGAGACCTCCTTAGCGAACTGCATTTCGTGGGTGACGACTACCATAGTCATCCCCTCATCGGCCAATTGACGCATAACGTTTAACACTTCCCCGACTAATTCCGGATCCAGGGCCGAAGTGGGTTCATCAAATAAAATCACCTCTGGTTTCATGCAGAGACTGCGAGCGATCGCCACTCGTTGTTTTTGTCCTCCCGATAATTGGTCGGGATAAACATCGGCTTTTGGGGCCAATCCCACCTTTTCCAGATAATGAATTGCCGTATCTTTAGCCTCATTTTCCGAGTGGTGTAACACTTGCTTGGGGGCCAACACCAAGTTTTGTAAAACGGTGAGATGGGGAAAAAGATTAAAGTGTTGAAACACCATACTTACCCGGCTGCGTAAGTTGCGGAGGACTGATTGATTTAACTTCGGGGAAGAGATGTCAATCCCCATCACCTCCAAGCGGCCACCGTTAATTGTTTCCAAACGATTGAGACAGCGTAAAAAGGTACTTTTGCCGCAGCCAGAGGGACCGATTACCGATACCACATCCCCTTGATAAAGAGTGCCTGTAACTCCTTTAAGTACCTCTAAAGAGCCGTAACTTTTGCGTAAACCTTCACTGACAATCACAGGGGTAGTAGTGGTCATGATATCCTCTCGTAAAAAATTTTACATTCTGTCTGTACAAAGGTATCGAGATTAGTTTCTGCCAGATTGTATCCTTGACGACATTTTATCAAGAGGAATAATCATAATACTCAAATAGTCTCTCTACATCTGTCTTGGGTGGGAAGTAGGACGAAATTACTAACTTAGTTGAGCGAAAAAATCAAGGAGAAACAATTAAAAAATGATTAAATTTTGGCGAGGGCGGGCGGTACAGAGAGTTATCTTTGCCTTGTTAGGATTAGTCTTGGCGCTCGGATTAACTGTTATTCCGGCTTTTTCTCAGACCCCTCCTAATCCTTTTCGAGTCGCCACAGAAGCAACTTTTCCGCCCTTTGAATTTCAACAAGGGGGACAATTAACTGGGTTTGATATCGATTTAATGCGGGCGATTGGCAAGGAAGCCGATCTCAACATTGACTTTAGAAATTTACCCTTTGATGGCATTATTCCGGCTCTACAAGCGAGAACAGTGGAAGCCGCTATTAGTGGCATGACTATCACCGCCGAACGCGCCCAAGCGATTTCTTTTTCTCGACCTTATTTTAGGGCTGGTTTAGCGATCGCTGTTCGGGAAGATAATAAGACAATTAAAAATTTTGAAGACTTAAAAGGCAAAAGAATTGCCGTCCAAATTGGCACAACGGGAGCCTTAGAAGCGACAAAAATACCGGGGGCAACAGTTAGTCAATTTGACTCGGCGGCTTTAGCTTTGCAGGAATTAATTAATGGTCGAGTTGAGGCGGTAGTTAACGATAAACCCGTGACTTTGTATGCAATTAAACAAGCGGGTTTACGGGGAGTAAAAGTAGTCGGAGAATTATTAACGGAGGAATTCTACGGGATTGCTTTACCCAAAAATTCCCCCTATCTCCAGTTAATTAATGATGCTCTCGGTCGAGTCATAGAAAGTGGTCGGTACGATGCTATTTTTCGGCAATGGTTTGGAGAAAAACCGCCAGAATTACCTTTAGTTGCCCCGGCTTTAAAGAATTTACAGGAATCAAGTTTTAACTGGGGAGAATTATTCTATAACCTGATTGTGAAAGGGGTTCCCTGGACAATTCTGTTAACGGTTCTGTCTTTTCTGTTCGGGTTAATCGGTGGAACTTTAGTGGCCATTGCCCTGATTTCTCCCTACAAATGGTTAAAAACAATTTGCCGCATCTATGTGGATTTCTTTCGGGGAACACCGATGCTGGTGCAATTATTCTTGATCTATTTTGGTTTGCCCGGGTTGTTCCGAGAAATTGGCTTAAATATCGACTTAGATCGTTTACCGGCGGCCCTATTTGCCCTAAGTTTAAATGTGGCGGCCTATTTAGCTGAAATTATGCGCGGCGGTATTCAATCGATCGATAATGGTCAATGGGAAGCTTGTTCTAGTCTAGGAATGTCCCCAGTGCAAACCATGCACGAGGTGATTTTTCCCCAAGCTTTTCGCCGGATGTTGCCACCCTTGGGGAATGAATTTATCACCCTAATTAAAGATACCAGTTTAGCGGCAGTAATCGGTTTTGAAGAGTTATTCCGGCAAGGTCAGTTAATGGTAGCCACTACCTATAAAGCTTTCGAGATTTATATCGCTGTTGCTGTAGTTTATTTGGTTTTAACTACCCTTTCCTCTGTGGTATTTAAGCGCTTAGAGATTTATATGGATCCCCTACATAAATCTAAACAGGAACAGAAAGCTTAGGGGCAACAGATGGGAACTGATAAGTAATAGGGCAAAATTAACTTCTTGGTTAGGATAGGCAAGAGGCAAGAGGTAGTTAAATATGTGCATTTAATTGTGTCTAGCTACTTAGGGTTTGCTGAAAAAGTTTTTTCAGCAAACCCTATTTATTCCCCCTTTTGCATGAGTGCCTCTCCTGATATGTAGCCCATACTCAACGGATTTAGTATGATAACCGATAATTCTTTCATTGCCTTAATAAAATTTAACATTAACGCCATTTTCTCAAAAAAATCGACCCGCCTAAGGGCGGGAAAGAAAAGGAAAAAGAAAAAATAGGGAATGAGGGTAAAAAGGGAA
>NZ_JADBUE010000313.1:0-21947 GCF_020245805.1 Microcystis sp. M179S2
CTCACTGTTTACTGATCACTGATGCTTCCCCTTCCCTAGTCTGGACGGTTAGCTTAAAATAAATGTAAGGATATGTAAACTTTCGTAACTATCTCGCCAATTGGCTAACCAATGATCCCAACAACTTCTTTATTCGCACCCGTTGACGATGATCTCCGTCTTTTGACCGATAACTTAAAAAACCTCGTCGGCGCTCGTCATCCCATTTTAGCGGCGGCAGCAGAACATTTGTTCGAGGCCGGTGGTAAACGCGTTCGACCGGCGATCGTGTTGTTAGTGTCTCGCGCTACCATGTTAGACCGGGATATCACTCCCCGTCATCGTCGATTAGCGGAAATCACGGAGATGATCCACACTGCCAGTCTCGTCCATGATGATGTGGTAGATGAGGCAGAATTGCGGCGCGGTGTTCCCACCGTTAACAGTTTATTTGACAATCGCGTGGCGGTTTTAGCGGGGGATTTTCTTTTCGCTCAATCCTCTTGGTATCTAGCAAATTTAGATAATTTAGAAGTGGTAAAATTGCTCTCAGAAGTGATTCGCGATTTTGCTGAAGGGGAAATTCAACAGGGAATTAATCGCTTTGATACCAGTATCTCCTTGGCAGCTTATCTAGAAAAAAGTTACTACAAAACTGCTTCTTTAATTGCCAACAGTGCCAAAGCGGCCGGGGTATTAAGCGAGCAATCAGCTGAAGTTAATCATCATTTATATAATTATGGTCGCGATTTAGGATTAGCTTTTCAAATCGTCGATGATATTCTCGATTTTACCTCCCCTACGGAAGTATTAGGAAAACCCTCTGGCTCCGATTTGATCAGTGGTAATATCACCGCTCCCGCTCTCTTTGCCATGGAGGAAAATCCCTATATAGAAGTGTTAATCGAGCGGGAATTTAGTCAGGAAGGAGACATCGAAAAAGCTCTTGATTTTATTCACTCTAGCCAAGGTATTCCTCGCTCAAAAGAATTAGCCGATCAATACGGTCAAAGTGCCTTAAAACACCTTGACTGCTTAGCTTCTTCTCCCTCAAAAGATGTGTTAATCGAGCTAGTAGATTACGTTTTGAGCCGAATTTATTAGGGAATAATAGTTCTCGCCGTAGCAATAGTCCAAGCATCGACTAATAATAAAAATAGGGTGAGAATAAAAAGAATTCCATACATCCAAGGCTGAGAAAGGGGGCGAATATCAGTCATATCCAAGTTAGTTTTTTCTGCGATTATTTTGACCATGCGATTAAATCCCACTACTCGCATCGGCAATAAATAGGCTTTTTCCGAGGAGCGATCAAGGAAATAATAAACTAAACCACCCTGTCCTGTACTGCGACATTTAAGTTCTTTTATATCTGTCCAATTTAACCACCAACCAGAGCGAAGAAAAGCAGGAAACCATTGGGGATAGGTAACTTGTATCCCTGTTTCTGATAAAATGACTCTTTCACTTAAAGCTCCGTATAAAGCGATTAATCCTAAGCTAATTCCTACCCAGAGAAAATTGGGATTAACAGGGGAATTAGTGACTTTTGCTAAAAAGGGTAAAGGGATGGTTAACGCCACATATAAACTTAATAAAGTTACCCGAATTATTGGTGATATCCGAAAAGTTATTGTCTCGTTCATTTGATAACCTTAATCAGTAAACAGTAAACAGTGAAAAGAAGGCTCCGAACTTGCCACTTAATACTTTAACACTTTAATACTTAATACTGTTCACTGAAAACTCAAAACTGATCACTGATCAGTGATCACTGAGTCTCCTTGTCCCCAAAAACCATCGTATTTAGTAACTTCGATATCACCAAAAACTTTGACTTGACAAGCAAGACGACGGTTATTATCGTGGTTATGGGGAGGTAAAGAAAGACGCGCTTTTTCCTGCCAATTGATAGCAGAAACTTCGCCCACAATTGCCACCGCACAGGTTCCACAGCTGCCGATGCCGCGACAATTGATTAACTTGGAACCGCCGTTATACAAAGAAATGTCATGTTTTAATAATATACGACGGAGATTTTCACCTCGATCGCAGGTGATTGTTTGACCGTAAACTGTTATTCTAGGCATTAGGGGCGTGATTTTAAGTCGCTACAGTTATTAATTAATATTAACACCTATTGACTATTTCTATGAACAATGGTAAGCGCATTTGGGTCTATGACACTACTCTCCGGGATGGGGCCCAGCGAGAAGGTATTTCCCTCTCCCTAGAAGACAAAATTAAAATCGCTAGGGAATTAGATCGGATGGGTATTCCTTTTATCGAAGGCGGTTGGCCAGGCGCAAACCCAAGAGACGGTCAATTTTTCTGGAAACTGCACGAAGAACCCCTAAAACAAGCGGAATTAGTCGCTTTTTGTTCCACTCGTCGCCCCCAGATCGAGGCCCGGGAAGATCGGATGTTAACCGCCATTCTCGCCGCTAGAACCCGTTGGGTGACAATTTTCGGCAAATCTTGGGATCTGCACGTCACAGAGGGCTTAAAAACCAGTTTGGAGGAGAATTTAGCCATGATAGGAGATACGATCGAGTATCTACGCTGTCAGGGAAGACGAGTCATTTATGATGCAGAACATTGGTTTGATGGTTACAAAAATAACCCCGAATACGCCCTTTTAACCCTCAAAACCGCCAGGGCTGCCGGGGCCGAATGGTTAGTTTTCTGTGATACCAACGGGGGCACTTTACCCCAAGAAATCGCCCCGATTGTGGAGAAAGTGCGGGAGCAATTGGGCATCGATCCCGATGAGGAAAATGCGCCTCAATTAGGCATTCATGCTCATAATGACGCAGGAACCGCCGTGGCTAACTCCTTAGCGGCAGTTAACGAGGGCGCACGCATGATTCAAGGCACAATTAACGGTTATGGGGAACGCTGCGGCAATGCCAATTTATGTACTTTAATTCCCAATCTTCAGTTAAAAATGGGCTTTTCCTGCCTAGAAGAAAATCAATTAGGCCGATTGACGGGAACTAGCCGAAAAATCAGCGAAATGGTCAATTTAGCCCCGGATGATCACGCTCCCTTCGTCGGACGCTCCGCTTTTGCCCATAAAGGCGGCATTCACGTTTCTGCGGTGGCGAAAAATCCCCTGACCTACGAACATATTAACCCGGAAGCGATCGGGAATCAGCGCCGCATCGTCATTTCTGACCAATCGGGATTAAGTAATGTGTTAGCGAAAGCGCGCAGTTTTGGCATCGATTTGAATAAAGATGATCCCACCTGTCGGCAAATTTTGGAACGTTTAAAAATCTTGGAAAGTGAGGGTTATCAATTTGAGGCAGCCGAAGCTAGTTTTGCGTTATTAATGCGGGAAGCTTTGGGACAGAGAAGCCACCTTTTTGAATTAAAAGGATTCCAAGTTTATTGTGATATGCTGCGGGATAGTGGTAATGCGATTGCAACAATTAAAGTACGGGTAAAAGAGGAAGATTTATTAGAAGTGGCCGAGGGTAACGGGCCGGTGGCCGCTTTAGATCGAGCTTTAAGAAAGGCTTTAGTCAAATTCTATCCCGAAATTGCTAACTTTCACCTGACCGATTATAAAGTGAGAATCCTCGATAGTGGTTCGGGGACGGCAGCGAAAACTAGGGTTTTAATCGAGTCCAGTAACGGTCAACAAAGATGGACAACCGTGGGAGTGTCTAGTAATATTTTGGAAGCTTCCTATCAAGCAGTGGTAGAAGGAATTGAGTACGGTTTATATCTACTGCAAAACAATCAACTAGAATTATCGGGTCAATTTTGTCCTTTGGGGATAATTTAGGGAACAGTTATCAGTGATCAGTTATCAGGAGTCAGATTTGAGTTTTCACTGAACATTTAACTACTGACTCCTATCTCCTATGTCCTATCTCCTATCTCCTATCTCCCCTGCTCCGTTCTCCCTTATACCTTTTAAACAGGATAACGTTTATGCTATCATATCCTTATTCTATTTACAATCTATATGATAAAGCTAAAAGTCTTGAAAAATTGGATTAATTCAAATTATAAATCTTGGTCTAACTTAAAAGCCTTTTTCATCCTTGCTCTTACCATCTGGATCGCTCATTTTTGGTACTCTGGCAGCTTTGGATTATATGAAGACGACTATAATAGAGTTTCTAAAGTCTTTGATCTAGCTTGGGCTGAAATAGGTAATTACATTCTACATTTTAGCAATTCTCAAGGACGACCATTACACGATGGGTTAATTTATCTACTGTCATTTTTGGGATTCCGACTAGGGGGATTACAATCAATCTATTGGATTGGATACGTTATTATTACTATTAATACTTTCCTTTTTTATTTACTATTAAAGCGCTTGTCTGCTAACCAATTTTTTGCCATGACAGGTGCGCTGGCTTTTTGTTTATTTCCTGCTGATACTACCAAACCCTTTCTGACTCACTCACTCGGAATTCAACCATCTTTAACATTTCTACTGGCAGCAACTCACTGTTATCTATCCCAAAAAAAAATATTATCTTATGGGTTTATTCTTGGAAGTCTACTATGTTACGAAACAATTTTTCCAGTATTTTTAGCAGTGCCTCTCCTCCAAAGGCAATGGGATCTTAAGCTCAGAAGAGAATTACTGAGACATATTATAATTCTAGGAGGGATGATTATCTCTATTGTTATCATCAGAAAACTCTCTATTGGTGGGGTGGGAGTGATTAAAAATCTAGACTTTATTTCCACCATTAGATGGTCATTAAGTAATCAATTTTATGGACCTTTCATTTCCATAAGTATGTTTTTTTATCGTCCCTTTCAAGCTTTATTATACCTACTGCAATCAAAGGGTGAATTGATAATATTAATTTCTTTTTGTTTGGCTGGATTCGTATGGGTATTATCAAGGCTAGATTTTGCACCATATCGCCAAAATGTTTCTAGTCAAAACTCAGTCTCTTGTTCGGAAAATTTTAATTATTTTCAGCATTTGACTAAACTAACTTTAGTTGGATTTATTTTGTTAACTCTAGCCTATCCTCTTACTTTGACAGAACTTGCCACAGAAATTAGTGGTCGAGCTTCACGGGTTCATGTAGCAGCAGCAATCGGAGCATCTATTATAGTTGCTTGTGCCTGTTCGGCTATCTTATTACTAGCTAATCGATATCGACTCAAGAATCTTGCCGCTGCTATTTTAGCGGCATTCTTTGCATTATTGATCGGTTTTGGGATCATGGTACAGCAAGACTATCAGCGCAGTTGGCAGTATCAACGAGCCTTTTGGACAGATGTCATGCACTTGGCTCCAGATTTAACTGATGGAACTGTTATTCTTGTTGATGCTCTTCTTCCTTGGGGTGAACAAATCCATCCTTTTGCTTGGTCTATGCCCAGTGTAGTCGGTCAACTTTATCAATTTCCTTGGCAATGGAAAAACGTTCCTAAACTATATAAGCTCAATCCTGATTGGCAGCAAAAAATCCCTGCCAATGGAGAAATGGCTTTAAATAACGACAATGGATTGCTGTCCTATTATTATACTTGGGAATCCCCTCGTCAAGTTAAAACTTCGGAAATTATTTTGTTACAGGAAAAAGATGGGAAACTTGTCCGCACAACTACTCCAATTGTTGTCGGAACTAAGAAATTTTCCTTTAAACCCCTGACTAATTCAACTCTAGATTCTTTTGAGAAAGCATATTTGTACGATTATTTAATCTCTCCTAACAATAAAAAATCTGTCAATTATTTTCAACCTTTTTAAGGTTAGTCAATGTCGAGTAAAATTTATCCTTTCTGATTAAGTTTTTCCCGTCTTTAATCACTCTTTTATACCAATTCTCTCTAGGCAAATTACAGATTGAATCTAAGTCCCTCTTAAAAAGGAAAATTTAGAGGGAGCAAATTTTTGTAGTCAGACTTTGGAGCAGTTAAATAACCCTAGGATAATAATCTAGTGACGACAGAATTTTGCCAACGACGGGCCAAGGCCCGCAGATACATATTAACGGGAAACTGATAATATTCGATCATTAACCAGAGTAAACAAATACCATGGCAAATAAAGGTTAAAATCGACCAAAATAGAGGCACCCATGACAAAGGACTCCCCTCGACTGGAGGAAAAAGATAGGCTCCCGTAGCCACAATTGCTGTGGGAAAAATCACAAATCCTAAACCGATAATTAAGTAAAAACCTGCCATCTCCATTCCTTCTCTCGGTAAACCCTGCCAATACTTACCATTCCAATACCAAGTTAAGGGTAATTGACTATCGGCCATTTTTAAAACTTGTTGTTCTAAATTAGCGGTAAAAATGTGTTGACAAAAGTTACAAGCATAGGCTTCCATGAGGGGTAAAGCGGCAATTTTACCATGGCGACAGACGGGACAAGAATAGGTATCGTGATAGTTTAATTGGGTTGGCTCGGTCATGGTTAATGTGAGTGAGAGTAAAAAAGGCCATTGCAGATACAGCAGTTATCTTAGTGGTAAGGTACAAAGTTTTCTTTTTGGGGAACGGGGAACAGTAGCTGGTCGTCCAGAAATGATAGCAAATTAATTAGTTTACACTTCATCTCTTAGGGGTGGTAGTGACAGTGGCGGTGTCAAAGTTGCAAGTTTCTGTATTTAACCCCACCGGAGTTGGGTCGAGGAAGTTTGAGCATTTGTACTAAAATTTCCCCGACGCAGTTTAAATGCAGTACAACCCAGCACATCTCAATGGTATTTTAGTCGCGGATTTCAGGATAATTGGCCTCTCAGTCCCGCTACTGCGAGAAAAATTGCTATTTAGTCCTTATTTACTTTAAGTTAAGAAACTTATCTAAGGCTAGAACCATATTTGGCGGCCAACGGCGCACGCTTTTTACCCAATCGAGGTCTTGATAGCGGGTATCCATGCCGACGGCGGCTACCCAATTGCTTTCCGCTTCTCCCTGTTGTCCTTGGGTCCATAAAACGGCGCTTAAGGCCGCTCTGACATCGGGAAACATGGGGTATTTGCGGGCAATATTCCGCATTTTTTGGACTGCTTCTGGATATCTGCCCAATTCGTACAGGGCCAGAGCCAGATTAGCTTGCGCCCAGGCAAAATTCGGGGCTAGTTGAGTGGCTTGGCGATAGTCTTTGACGGCGGCTTCCCAGTCCCCTAAACCGCCTTCGGCGTTGCCGCGATTGTTATAGGCAAAGGCATCATTGGGATCCAGTTCTAAAACTTTATTATAATCGGCGATCGCTTCTTGATATTTGCCTTCTCCCTCTAAAGCGGTGCCGCGATTGAGGTAGGGATCGGGGGCATCGGGGGCAATGGCGATCGCTTGGTTAAAATCAGCGATCGCATCCTCTAATTTATTGAGACTGACTCTGGCATTGCCGCGATTACTCCAGACGGCGGGATTAGTGGGGAATTTGGCGACTAATTGGGTCCAATAGCTTTCGGCCTGGGCGTAATCCCCTTTTTCTGTGGCTTCTAGGGCTTTTTCGGCGATAACTTCCCCTTCTCTAATCTGTTCTTCGCTAATAGTCGGGCTATCGGCATAAGCCGCTATGGGTAGGGCAAAAAAGAGCAATAGACTCAATACACAAGCGGTGATCCAACGCATAATTACTTCATAATTTGTTACTTAATCTTTTCTCAATCTACCCTACTTAGGTGAACTCTGCTCTAGATAGTCTTGATAGCCTAGTCGTTGAAGATTGCTTTGTTTTTCGAGGACGGAATCGGTGAGGGATTGACGATAGGCGATAACTTGCTCTAAAAGATCAGTATTACTGGTGGCGAGAATTTGAACCGCTAAAAGTCCGGCATTTTTGGCATTACCGATCGCCACCGTGGCCACGGGAATGCCTGCGGGCATCTGTACAATTGAATAGAGAGAGTCTAACCCTTGTAAAGTGCGCGTGACTACGGGAACTCCAATCACGGGTAAGGGAGTTAGAGATGCTACCATCCCGGGTAAATGGGCAGCGCCGCCGGCTCCGGCGATAATCACTTTTATTCCCCTATTATGAGCGTTTTTGCCGTATTCAAACATTTTTTCTGGGGTACGATGGGCTGAGACGATGGCGACTTCGTGGCTAATCTGAAAAACCTCTAAAACTGCGATCGCTTCTTTCATGGTGGGTAAGTCGGAATCACTGCCCATAATTACACCCACTAGGGGCGCTGCTGTCACCATAGCTACTAGAAAATAATTTTGCTTTTTAATCTTATAGCAGGGTTTGTTATTTTGTCTTCAAACCCTACCGATCAGATTTCCCCTAAATTGTATCGGGATCGATGCCTAATTCTCGCAATTTTGCCGCTAATTTTTCTTTAGCTTGTCGTTCCCTTTCTTTTTCTAAAAGAGCCTGTTCTTTTGCCTGTCGTTGCTCTAATTCGGCTTCTTGAGGAGTGGGGACTAATTGACCATCGGCGGTAAAATAACGCAGTTTACTGTCAAATATCCCTAAATATAATCCTAACTGTTCACTCCATAAATAACCTTGGTCATTGGGAGAAATGGCTTGATATTGTCCCCCAATTAGTCTAAATCCTTGCAATTCTAACGTATTAGGATCGAACCAAAAATAATTAGGAGTGCGAAAGGTATTCTGATAGAGAATTTTCTTGTTATTGCGGTCAATATTGGCCGTAGAATCGGAGAGAATCTCGACAATTACATCGGGATATTTACCCTGTTCTCCCCAAACTACCCAACTTTTGCGGGGACGTTTTTCGGTATCTAAAACCACAAAAAAATCAGGACCACAGAAATTGCGTTTTTTCAGTTGTTCCTCGTTGTAGTAGATGGTCAGATTTCCCGAAGCGTAGTAATCACTCCTCTCGCGCCATAATAATTCTAGACAACTAAGGAGAATGATGATCTGTTGCAGGTGTAGATCACTTTCCAATGGTGGTTCATCACTCCATAAATCTGTGGGGAGATAGGTGACATCTGGGATTATGTCTAGGGCTGTCATGACTTTTTCCCGATATTTTAGGATTGATTAATTATAGCTTTTTACCACAATTGCACAGATAAGGCGGGCGGGATTTTAACCAATAACTTAATCCTATACCTTGACCGATCGCCTTTCGCACTTTATCCTAGCGCCATGGGCAAATATCTTAAAACTTCTATACAATAGCCCCAATAAGCCCGATAACAACGATGACTGAAACCTTAATTCAACCTGCAACCCTAGTAGAACTCTTACGTTACCGCGCCACGGCACAACCAGAGGGCCATGCCTACACTTTTCTTATCGATGGTAGAAAAGAAACCCCACCTTTAACCTACAGTGAACTCGATCGCCAAGCAAGAGCAATCGCCGCCTATTTGCAAAAATACCAGGCCCAAGGGGAACGCGCCCTATTACTCTATCCTCAAAGTTTAGAAGTAGTGGCCGCTTTTTGTGGTTGTCTCTACGCGGGAGTGATTGCCATTCCCGTCCCCCCACCGGAATCGGGACGACTTAAGCGCACTCTGCCCCGTTTACGCGCAATTGTCAAGGATGCTAATGCCACCTTTGCCCTAGTTACCGAAAGTATTCTGACTCTTATTGAAGGTGTTAAGGAAGAATTCCCTGAATTCGACCAAATGAAATGGATTACTACCGAAAGTATTGATATTTCCCTCGCGGACCAATGGCAAGATCCCCAGGTGGATAAATCGGCGCTTGCTTATCTGCAATATACCTCCGGTTCGACTAATATCCCCAAAGGAGTGATGTTAAGTCATTTTAACCTGATGCACCATTGCGGTTACTTGCAAAAAGCTTGTGGTTACGAACCGGATAGCGTTACCCTCACTTGGATGCCCTATTTTCATGATTACGGGTTAGTCGAAGGTATCACCGTCCCCCTCTACAACGGTACACCCTGCTATCTCATGTCTCCCTTTGCTTTTATTAAGCGTCCGATGCAGTGGTTAAAAAATATTACTAAGTACAAAGTTACTCATAGTCAGGCCCCCAACTTCGCCTATGATCTTTGTACTCGCAGGATTAAAGCTGCCGATTTAGCGGAATTAGACCTGAGCAGTTGGCAGGCCGCAGGAAATGCCGCCGAACCGATTAACCCGAAGGTCATGGCCAAATTTGTCGATACTTTTGCAGATTATGGCTTTTCTTGGCAAACTTTCGCCCCTGCCTACGGATTAGCTGAATATACCCTCTTGATTTCCAATAAACCCAAGGGAACCACCCCAATTATCACCGCTTTGGATGCAACCGCCTACGAACGCGGTAAAATTGTCCCTGTAGGCTCCGATCGAACCACGGGAGTTAGATACGTCCCCAGTTGTGGTCGTCGCGTCTGTGATACCCGTATAGCTATGGTTAATCCCGATACTTTCACCCTTTGTGCAGCCGATGAAGTGGGCGAAATTTGGGCCAGTGACCCCAGTATGGCCGCTGGATATTGGCAACGGGAAGACGCAACCAAAGAGACTTTTCAAGCTTATCTTGCTGATACAGGAGAAGGACCGTTTTTACGCACCGGAGATTTAGGTTTTCTTCTCGATGGGGAATTGTATATCACGGGACGGATTAAGGATTTAATTATTGTCCGTGGCAGTAATCATTATCCCCAGGATTTAGAATGGTCAGTACAGCATCTTAATGAGGTTTTTCGTCCCGATTATGGTGCGGCTTTTTCCATTGAAGATAATGGGGAAGAACAGTTAGTTATTGTCCAGGAATTAGAACGTCGCAGCGGCGAATTAGATACGGCCAAATTAATCGCCGATATCCGTCAAGAAATCGCCGAAGAACACGAAATTATGACCCATGCGATTGTTCTGGCTAAATCGGGAACAATTCTCAAAACTGCCAGTGGCAAAATTCAACGCCGCGCTATTAAACAGAATTTTCTCAATGGTAATATGAGTGTTATCGATGCTTGGTCAGAAAATCCTCAGTTAGTTAGTAAATTCGATCGCTCTAATTCTGCAACAGAAGCATAGTTTTTCGGGTGGGCATTGCTCACCCGATCGAGGATAACTAATCGTGTTAGGATTAGGTTAAGGATTAAAGTTAGGGAGAAAGTGATGTTAACTCAACTGATGGTCAAGCCCTCTTCCTGGATTGAAAAAGGAATTAAGCTATCGCCAGTAAGGGAAAATTATCTCTTTAAATTCACCGAGGAATTGCAGTGTCGATTGGAGGAACTACGGGAACTAGAAAAAAATTCCCAACTTAATTCTCAAGAAACCGCAGAATTGGCCGGTATTTTAGAGTTAAACGAGATTTTCACGCTGTTAAATGCGCGAATAGTTGCTGAATCTAAATGATTAGTATCACCACTCGATTACAAGTCCGAGCAAGAGCCAACTATCTGTGTGAATACTGTCATTCTCCAGAAGAAATTAGTGCCGCACTATTTGAAGTAGATCACATTCAGCCCAAATCTTTAGGAGGCAGAGATGAATTGGCAAACTTAGCTTTAGCTTGCCAAAGATGTAACAGATATCGCTACAATTTTATCAAGGCAATTGATCCGAAAACAGAACAAGAAGTAGAAATATTCAATCCGCGCCAACAGCATTGGCAAGAACATTTTATCTGGACACCAGATGCTTTAAAAATAGTGGGACTTACTCCCATCGCTAGGGCAACTATTGAACGTTTGGACTTAAATGATGACAATCATAATGAAGGTTTTATCGTTAAAGTTCGTCGATTATGGATCCGGGGAGGTTGGCATCCACCCAGCACCGATAAAAAACAGGAATAATAGCTTATTTTTATCTAGGTAAATGAGCTTCAATTAAGTTTTTTTCCAGAACGTAGGTTGGGTTGAAGCATGAAACCCAACGCCCGATTATGTTACGCTACCGCTAACCAATCCTACAAATAATTGTGCCTCCCTACTTATATTTATCGGATGTATGAGCAAACAGGATAAATTATTGATTAAAATTCTTTTAGGTAATTCTGATGCTAACATTCCCTTCGAGCAACTTTGTCAACTACTGAGGAAATTAGGATTTGATCAACGAATAGGAGGAAGTCATCATATTTTTACCAAAGAAGGAGTTGAAGAAATTTTAAATCTGCAACCCAAACAAGGAAAAGCCAAAGTCTATCAAGTTAAGCAAATTCGTAGTCTGATTTTAAAATATAAGTTAGGATATCAAGATGAAAATTCGTTATGAACTGATTATTTACTGGAGTAATGAGGATCAACTATTTATCGTTGAAGTTCCAGAACTTGCAGGATGTATGGCTGATGGAGAAACTTATCAAGAAGCTGTGCAAAATGCTGAAATCATTATTCAACAATGGATTGAAACAGCACAGGAATTAGGCCGAGAAATTCCTGAACCTAAAGGACGTTTATTATTTGCTTGAACAAGCACAGGAATATGTAATACTAAATCCAGTTATGAAAAACTGATTATTTATTCCCCCTTTTGCATGAGTGTCTCTGCTGATATGTAGCTTATACTCAACGGATTTATTATGATTGGTACTCAACAGGAATTATCTAGATTTCCAAAATATTTAAATGATCAGGACTCCAGGAATATAATACTAAATCCCCGATTTTTTTGAACAGAAAAAGTAAGGGCGAAGCATTCGGATAGGAAATCTACGGTTTCAGCGATAGGTTATCGCTCGAATGCTTCGCCCCTACGGGACCCTTGACTTGTGGGGAAAGGTAGAAATTAATAGGCAAATAATCCCGATATTAATAAAGACATCAGCCAGATTAAAAACAGGAAAATTAATCAATCTAAAATCGAGAAAATCCACCACATAACCAAACAAAAAGCGATCGATACCATTGCCGAAAGCCCCTGCTAAAATAAAACCGTAGGCTAATTGTTCCCAACGATTTAAATGCGGTCCAAAGTAAGCAAAAGCCATTAATCCCAAACTAACTAATAAGGATAGCCATTTTAGCCAACCAACACCGCCCCGAAAAGCACTAAAAGCCGCCCCAGTATTAATCACATAGGTGAAATGAAAAACCCCCGGAATAATCGGGAAAGTCTCACCAATTTGCTCAAAACTCTGCACGGTTATATACTTAGTTACTTGGTCTAAAATTAGACCAAGCACCGCCACTATCCAAAACCAGCGATTCTTTTTTAACATTGGCTGTGGCATCAATAAAATAATAATTTACGGAAGAAAAAGGCAATAATTACCACCACACAAATTACTACTAACTGCCCTAAAAATGGCCAGACTGAATAATTCATAAATAGGGTGGGCAAACTATCGGGAAAGGTGATTTGACTAGCTTGGGGCTGAAAAATCGACAATCCCAGCATATATAATAAACCGCACAGATGAATAACTAACAAACCGGCAAAAGCACTTAAAGCCAGGGTTTCTATCTTGGCGCGCCAGCGAAAAGCCAGCCAACCACACAGCCATGCCCCCGGCATAAAGCCTAAAATATAGCCAAAACTGGGTTCTTTCAGATAACCCATTCCCCCACCCTGGGCAAACACGGGCAACCAAGTTAAACCGAGAAAAATATAGGCCACCTGGGCAAGAAGCCCGGCATTTTTGCCCCCCAGACAGCCCGTTAACAATACTGCCCCAATTTGGTAAGTTATGCCCAGTTTTTGCGAAGATAGACCCGTAGCCGACCAACTAGCCAGACTTACTGGAACAAATGTACTAAAAATTGTCAGCAACAAACCAATCAAAGCCCAGAGTAACTCATTGGGAACCGATACGGAAGCGCGCCGGGGCGGAGATTCTCGTCCTCGACGTGATTTAGGTTGCCTGTTGGGGTTGGTATTCACCGGGGATGGGGGCTTCTCCTCCTATTAAACTAAGATCAGCCAACATCGCCTGATCCTGTTGGGGGGGTTGTCCTAGAGTGGTCAAATAATGTCCAATCAGCATAGCATTAATTCCCGATTTTAGCCCCAGATTTTGCAATTCTCCCATGACTGCCTCTCGTCCCCCGGCATAACGGAGGATTTGTTGGGGCAAGATAAACCGGAAAATAGCGATTGCTTTTAGGGCAGTCAAGGGATCCAGTTTGGGTAAATGACCTAAAGGGGTGCCACTTCTGGGGTTTAATAGGTTAATCGGCACTGATTCCACTTCTAATTCCGCCAGAGAAAAAGCTAAATCGATACGATCGGTCCAACTTTCCCCCATACCGATAATTCCGCCCGTACAAGCTTGAATTCCCGCCGCTTTTAGGTTTTTTACCGTTTCTACCCGATCCTGCCAACTGTGGGTGGAGACCACGTTAGGATAAAAATTCTCGGCAGCCTCCAGATTGTGATTATAACGGGTAACTCCGGCTTCTTTTAAGGCTTGCGCTTGGGCAAGGGTTAACTCTCCCAGGGCGCAACAGGGTTTAATCTTGGCCGTTTCGATGATTTCTTGAACTGTGGCCAGTATTTCCTCGAATTCCTGCGATTTAGGGCTATTATACTTTAATCCCCGGCCTTGACTAACTAAACAGAAGCGTTTAGCCCCCGCTTCGGCTGCTGCTTTCGCATGGCTGACAATTTCCTCGCGACTTTTTAAACCGTAGATAGGCGAATCTTGTCCGGGATGGTGGGCGGATTGGGAACAAAAACTGCAATTTTCCGAACAACTTCCCGATTTTATGTTGATAATGCTACATAAATCCACCGTATTACCACAACAGGCCTGACGAATGCGATCGGCAGCCTCACATAAGCTGAAAATATTTTCCTGACCTTCGATCGCAGTTAAAGCTAGGGCCTCTTGCTGACTGAGTCGATCGCCGGCGATAATCTGATTAGCCCTAGTCTGTAACCAGTTTTTTAAGGCTTCTCCCTCCAGGGGGATAGATTGAGTAGCGGTGTGTGTAGAGACTTGTACCACGTCGTTTATGCTCTGACTAAGTTAGGCTCATCTTATCATTGTTCAGTTACCGAGGAAAGATTAATCAAAAAATTTAGAAAAAAATACCCTTTTGTGCTAGACTACCCGCAAAAGTTATATTGTCTCCGATTTTATGAAAGTTATTCCGACGGAAATTCCTGATGTTTTAATCATTGAACCGCAAGTTTACGGAGACGATCGAGGTTTTTTCTTGGAGAGTTTTAATCAGAAAGATTTTCGAGAAAAAACTGGGGTTAATACCACTTTTGTCCAGGATAATCACTCTATGTCCTTAAAAAATGTCCTGCGAGGATTACACTATCAAATCCCCAATCCCCAGGGTAAACTGGTGCGAGTAGTGAACGGTAGTGTTTTTGATGTGGCAGTGGATGCGCGTAAAAGTTCCCCCACTTTTGGGCAATGGGTAGGCTGTGTTTTAAGTGCGGAAAATAAACGTATTTTCTGGGTCCCGGAAGGTTTTGCCCATGGTTTTCTAGTCCTCTCCGACCGAGCCGAATTTCTCTACAAAACCACTAATTATTATTATCCCCAATACGAAAAAACTATTTTATGGAATGATGCCGATTTAGGGATTGACTGGCCTCTAGAGACTCCGCCGATTCTCTCCCCTAAAGACCAAGCTGGACAACCCTTTAAATCCGTGGAAGTTTTCCCCTAAAGACAATGAAAAAAGTTTTAATAATTGGTGCTAAAGGTCAAGTAGGACAAGAGTTACAAGTAACTTTACCATTCTTGGGCGAAGTTATTAGTATCGGTCGAGAAGAACTAGATTTAACTAACTCGGAAAAAATCCGCCAGTTAATTAGGGAAATTCACCCCGATTATCTGGTTAATGCCGCCGCTTATACGGCAGTGGATAAAGCCGAAACCGAGCCAGAATTAGCCTATTCTATCAATGCTACAGCCCCGAAAATCATGGCGGAATCTGCCGAGAAAATTAAAGCTAAATTTCTCCATATTTCCACCGATTATGTGTTTGATGGTCGAAAAAATACCCCCTATCTAGAAACCGATCTAACTAATCCTTTAGGGGTTTATGGACAATCAAAGTTAAGGGGAGAAGAGGAGATTAAGACTGTTAATTCTCAGGCAATTATCCTGCGTACTGCTTGGGTTTACGGCAGTTATGGCAAAAGTAATTTTGTCAAAACTATGCTGAGATTAGGTAAGGAAAGAGAGGAGTTAAAAGTAGTTGTTGATCAGGTGGGAAGTCCCACTTGGGCCAAAGATATCGCCACGGCCATTACTCAGCTTTTAATTAATGTCGATAATCCCGCAGGAATCTATAATTTTACTAATAGCGGTGTTGCCAGTTGGTTTGATTTAACTAAAGCTATTTTTGAGGAGGCAAAAATAAGCGGTATTCCCTTAAAAATTCAGAGAGTAATTCCCATTACTACTGCTGAATATCCTACCCCAGCAGTGCGTCCGGCCTATTCGGTTCTTTCTGGTCAAAAAATCTCGCAACAATTGGGTTATATTCCTCCCTATTGGCGAGATTCTCTCAAAGCTATGCTCAACCAACTATTTAATCTTTAAAACTATGAAAGCACTAATTTTATCCGGTGGCAAAGGTACGAGGTTACGTCCCCTAACCTATACCGGGGCAAAACAGTTAGTTCCCGTGGCCAATAAACCGATTTTATGGTATGGAATCGAGTCAATTGTCGCCGCAGGAATTACCGATATTGGCATTATTATCAGTCCCGAAACCGGGGAAGAAATTCGTCAGACCACGGGCAATGGTGAACAGTTTGGGGCTAAGATAACTTATATTCGCCAAGAACAACCAGCCGGATTAGCTCACGCGGTTAAAACTGCCCAATCTTTCCTAGGAGATTCCCCCTTTATTATGTACTTGGGTGATAACCTAATTGAGGATGATTTATCGCCCTTTTTAGACTCTTTCCAAAAACAGTCCCTTGATGCTTTAATTCTCCTGCGAAAAGTGTCTAATCCTAGTGCTTTTGGGGTAGCAAAAGTAGATGAAACTGGCAAAGTTTTATACTTAGTCGAAAAACCCAAAGAACCCCCCTCAAATTTAGCTTTGGTAGGGATTTATTTTTTTGCCCCCACCATTCACCAAGCGATCGCATCTATTCAACCTTCGGGCCGGGGTGAGTTAGAAATTACCGATGCTATCCAAGAATTAATCAATCAAAATAAAGCAGTAGAAGCCAATAAACTACTGGGTTGGTGGTTAGATACGGGTAAAAAAGATGATTTATTAGAAGCAAATCGGATTATCCTTGATACCAGTCTAGAAATCGCTTTGCAGGGAGAAATTGATGCTAATAGTCAGGTGATCGGACGGGTACAAATTGGTCAGGGTAGTAAAATTATTAATAGTACCATTCGCGGTCCTGTCATTATTGGAGAAAATTGTCACATTGAGAATTGTTTTATCGGTCCCTATAGTAGTGTGGCTAATGGAGTAAAATTAATCGATGCCGACATAGAACACAGTGTTATTCTCAAAGATGCCACGATTATTGGCATTCATCAGCGCATAGTTGATAGTGTTATTGGACGACGGGCAAAATTAGAAATTGCCCCCCAACGTCCAAAAGCTTTACGCTTTATGATCGGGGATGATTCCCATGTAGAATTAGTGTAGTTATCGGGGATTAACTGCCCCTTTAATTAGGGTTTGCGGCAAAAAGTTTTTCGGTGGGTGTAGGGTGTAGGATTTTACCGATTTTCAGAGGTTCAATTACCTAATTTTCAGGGAAAAAGTCCCGGAATTTTCCCCCCAATCACTGCAATCGCTGGCACTTTTTGAGGGGAAAAAAGTCTAAAAGCCTTATCCAACAAGGTTTTTAGATTTATTCAGCCAACCCTAACTATGTTATAATTAAGAGTCTGACCTATTTTACCGTTCTAGAACTATGACGCAACAGTATCGCATTACCCTACTACCCGGCGATGGCATCGGGCCGGAAATCCTCGCTGTCACCGTAGAGATACTGAAAGTCATCGCTAAAAAATTTGACCTCCAGTTTGACTTCCAAACCGCTTTAATTGGAGGGGCAGCCATTGATGAAACCGGCAGTCCCCTCCCCGAAGCAACCCTGAGCGCCTGTAAAAATAGTGATGCTGTTCTCCTGGCCGCTATCGGGGGTTATAAATGGGATAATTTGCCCCGGCAGCAAAGGCCAGAAACGGGATTATTAGGCTTAAGATCTGGCTTAGGTCTTTTTGCTAATTTACGTCCTGCCACCATTTTTCCGCAATTAATTGACGCTTCTAGTCTCAAACGGGAGATTATCGAGGGAGTGGATATCATGGTCGTCCGGGAATTGACCGGGGGTATCTACTTCGGTCAACCGAAGGGGATTTTTGAGACAGAAACGGGAGAAAAATGCGGTGTAAATACCATGGTTTACTTGGAATCGGAGGTGGACCGCATCGCTAAGGTAGCCTTTGAAATTGCCCAAAAACGCGGCAATAAACTCTGTTCCGTCGATAAAGCTAATGTTCTTGATGTTTCCCAACTCTGGCGCGACCGGATGACGAAAATGGCCGCTAATTATCCCGATGTGGAACTTTCCCATCTCTACGTCGATAACGCGGCCATGCAGTTAGTCCGGGCCCCCAAACAATTTGATACTATCGTCACGGGCAATTTATTCGGTGATATTCTCTCCGATGAAGCGGCCATGTTAACCGGTAGTATCGGAATGTTACCCTCCGCTAGTTTAGGGACTGCTGGGGTGGGAGTTTTTGAACCCGTCCACGGTTCGGCCCCGGATATCGCCGGCCAAGATAAAGCCAATCCGATCGCCCAGATTCTCAGCGCTGCTATGATGTTAAAATATGGGCTAAATCAGCCTTTAGCGGCAGCATCGCTGGAAAAAGCCGTAGAAAAAGTCTTAGAGTTCGGTTATCGTACCGGAGATATTTTCTCGGAAGGTATGACCTTAGTGGGATGCCAAGCTATGGGCCAGGCCATCCTAAAAGTTTTAGAATCCTAACAAAAGTGGCATAATCGGAAATCGTCATATACCATTGATTTAATAAATATGTCAATTTAATCGTGGGGAGACGAGTGCTATGGTAGCCCTATCCGAGAAAACAGAACAACAACGTGTCGATATGGAAATCCCAATTTTGTTAGATCCTACTGTCTTACGGGCGGCCAGACGCATTTATCGCATCTACTGTACCCTCAATAGCAGAGTTAGTAAACGTCCTTTCGGTGTCGCTATTAACCGCGACAATCATCGGGGCCAATTAATTTTTAACAATAAACCGATTCTTCTCCCCGGGGAATGTTTCGTCCCGATTAAGCAAATCGAATCGGAAGCCTATTAATTTTTGTGAAGATTTGCCCTAAATATCTTGCCAAACGTCAGCTAATACCCACTGACGTAATTTTTTGTCTAACATAGGGTTTGCTGAATAAATCTAAAAACATTGTTCGATAAGACTTTTAGACCTTTTTGAAATCCAAAAGTACCGGCCATTGGAGTAATCGGGGGGAAAATTCCGGGACTTTTTCCCTGAAAATCGGTAAAACCCCACACCCCACACCCTACACCCACCGAAAAACTTTTTGCCGCAAACCCTAATATAGAAAGATGTTCGGGAATAATCTTAACTCTACCCTAATCCAAGACCTCGATCGCCTAGAAAATCGTCTTCGGGAAATTCCCCTCGAACCGGGGGTGTACTTCCTGCGCGACCAAAATGGCGAAATTCTCTACATCGGTAAATCCAAAAAACTCCGGTCTAGAGTCCGTTCCTATTTTCGTCCCAGTCAACCCCTCAGTCCCCGCATTGCTTTGATGGTACGACAGGTGACGGAAATTGAATTTATCGTCACCGACACGGAAGCAGAATCCTTGGCCCTGGAAGCTAATCTAATTAAACAACATCAGCCCCATTTTAATACTCTCCTCAAGGACGATAAAAAATATCCATACATTTGTATTACTTGGTCGGAAACCTACCCGCGCATTTTTATTACCCGCAAACGTAGCATAAATAACCAAAAAGACCGTTATTATGGTCCCTACGTCGATACAAGGCTGCTGCGCCACACTTTACACCTAATTAAACGCACTTTTCCCCTGCGTCAACGTCCCCAACCTCTGTTTAAAGACCGTCCCTGTTTAAATTATGATATCGGTCGTTGTCCGGGGGTTTGTCAAAAATTAATCAGTCCCCAAGATTATCGAGAAACCTTGCAGAAAGTGGCGATGATTTTTCAGGGAAGGACGGGGGAATTATTAGAGAAATTAGCGGCAAAGATGCTCGCAGCGTCGGAAAACCTAGATTTTGAACAAGCGGCCACGATTAGGGATCAAATTCGCGGATTACAGGCCCTTAATACCGATCAAAAAGTCTCTTTACCTGATGATACCGTATCCCGGGACGCAATCGCTTTAGCTAAGGACGAGCAGCATTGTTGCATACAATTATTCCAAGTGCGTTCTGGTCGTTTGGTGGGACGTTTGGGATTTTTTGCCGATAGTCAGTCAGCAAACGAGGGAGAAATCCTGCAAAAAGTCCTGGAAGAACATTATTTATCGGTGGAAGGGGTGGAAATTCCTAGCGAAATCCTGTTACCCTGCGAATTACCGGAAGGTGAGGTGTTAGCGGGGTGGTTAAGGGAAAAAAAAGGTCGCAAAGTCGAGTTAACTGTTCCCCAACGGCAAAGTAAAGCGGATTTATTAGCTATGGTCGAGAAAAACGCTCTTTATGAGTTAGAAAAGACGAAAAGAAGCGCCGACCGAGATTTACAGTCTTTGCAGGATTTAGCGGTAATTCTCGATTTACCGGCACTACCCCACCGCATCGAGGGTTATGATATTTCTCATATTCAGGGTTCTAATGCAGTCGCGTCGGGAGTGGTGTTTATCGATGGGGTGGCCGCTAATCAACATTATCGTCACTATAAAATCAAAAATCCCGAGGTTAAAATCGGCCATTCCGATGATTTTGCCAGTTTAGCAGAGGTAATTCGCCGGCGTTTCCGTCGTTATGCCGAAAATACCGATAATATTGCCGAAAGTGATGATTTTCCCGATTTGGTTATGATTGATGGGGGAAAAGGACAATTATCGGCCGTGGTGACAGTTTTAGGGGAGATGAATTTATTAGAACAGGTAAAAGTTGTTAGTTTAGCTAAACAGAGAGAGGAGATTTTTTTACCCGGGGAATCCTCTCCTTTAGAGACAGATAAGGAACAACCCGGAGTGCAATTATTGCGTCGAGTCAGGGATGAAGCGCACCGCTTTGCTGTTAGCTTTCACCGACAACAAAGGATGCAAAAAAGTCGCCGTTCCCGTCTGGATGAGATACCGGGGTTAGGTTTTAAGCGACAAAAAGATTTATTAGCTCATTTTCATTCTCTGGATTATATTCGCGAAGCTTCCCTAGAACAATTGCAACAGGTGACAGGAATTGGGGAACAATTAGCTAAGGAAATTTATAATTATTTTCATCCTAGGTAGGGATAACCTGTATAAAGAAGATAAGGCGGTGTGTTTTTGCGTAACAGTGCAGAAATTAGAATATTGGTATCAAGAACGAGACGCAGCACGAGTTTCTCGGATAGCCTCATTGATAGATTCTTCGATTTCTTCCTCGGAATAACGCGAGTTACGTTCTTGGACAGAATCCACGGTTGCTTCAAAGCTCGCTCTTTGTGCCGCTTCTTCAACGTATTGGGATAAGCTTCCCTTTTTTGCGCCTTTTTGTCCTAAAGCTGATCCGGTTAGTGACCAATGTACCATGATTTTTCTCCTTTAGCCCCTAAACGCATAAACATCATAACCCATTTCTAGCAACAATTAGAAAGAATAAATTTTAACCTCAGATAAGGTGCTTTACACCCAACTAAGAATAACCGTTGGGGTGGTTGGGTTTCGCTTTTTCAATCGAATTGAGCCATTTTCGACTCCGTATTGTTTCGCTCAACCCAACCTACGAGGCGACTTACCGACTTAAGTAGGTAGGTGTTAAAAGTTCTCAGACACCCCCCTTATCAAGGGTAGATCCCCCCGCCTATCGGCACCCCCCTTATCAAGCTATCCATTAGTCACATCTTTCTTAACATAAAATTTGACAAAAAGAGAAAAGTGTGCCAGATGGCTCAAGGGGGTTCTATGGGGGAACTAATTTGATGAGATAGTTTCCAAGTCTGGCTGATATCA
>NZ_JADBUE010000314.1:0-3074 GCF_020245805.1 Microcystis sp. M179S2
AAGGTGAGAGTAACGGCGTTAGCCACCCCCAGATTCAGAAGTCACAACTCTGGGACTGAAGCGGGGAACGGAAGGCGAGAGAGGTGTAACCTAACACCAGAATCGAGACCACTGCCAACCATCCACGATTAGGCGTGAGCCAAATGTCTGACTTGAACCATCGTAGGTATTAAGCAGTGAAATAGGTTGACACACTGCGTTCAAAAGAATAGACCTCTTGCAAAAATTTTTTATGGTATAATGGAGGGTTTATCTATTTCGTCTTTGAACTTCTAAATTTATGATCTTTCCACCATTATTTTTCCACAGATACGGTTAATCAACTCTCAATACATTATTCGCACGACAAAGATATCTAGCTTGTTATTCTCAGCTAAATTAAAAGAATATAGTTAGTTTTGGGTCTATTGGACTGATGGTGATAAGTTTAACTAATCAATGATTGGCTGCTAACAGCCGTGAGCGCAGATGTTGAAAATTTCTTAACCCATAAGTCTGACGCAAAATTACACGACTACGATTATTTAAACCTTCCATAGCTCCATTCGTTGTTCGATTAATAAAGTAATGGCAAATTCCCTCAAAGTGTTGTCTAATTGTCCCACATATTTCTCCATAGAAAACTTCAGCATTTTTCAGCCACCTTCTTAATTTCCTAGTTCCCCCACTAATCGTGCGAGTCCTTTCGTATATTTATCTTAATTCTTCTTGTACTTCATAGGCGATTTGTAAAATAGGATAATCTTTCAGTAACCTAGATAGTTCTTCTTTTTCTTCTTTAGTTAAGTCCTCTCTATTACTCAGTAAAAGATGACGTATCCCCTTCGCTCTCATTCCTAATTTACATCGTATTTCGTTTAGTCTTTTGTTGACCATTTTCATTACATGAAAACGGTCATATACTATAATTGCATTAGGAAAAACCTCCTCGATCACTTTGACAAACCCTCCCCACCTATCGATGCAAACTTCCTCCACTTTCTCTCGAATATCCTTTAGCTGTTCGCTTAGCGCTTCTATAAGCTCTTCCTGAGTTCTACTCGCTATCACATCTATTAGACATTTTTTATCTAAGTCACTCACCACTGCTCTGTATTTTTTTTGTCCTTTAGCAGTACTAGGTCATCAAGTTTGTATTGAGGGATAAAGTCGCTTTAGTTTGATACGGGAATCTGCTGTGGTAAATCGCCAATTAACAGAACTAGATTTTTGATTTCGCTCTTCTTCCCACGCAGTAATTTCCAATTTGAGAGTATCTTTATCGGGGATACGACGGTTCACACACTGACGATTTAAAACACTCAATTCAATTTCTGCCATATTCAACCAACTGCCATGTTTAGGAGTATAATGAAACTCCAATTTATCCAAAATCCGTTTGGCTTCTTCCGGAGCAAAAGCTTTGTATAAAGAGGCTTTAACATGAGTGTTAAGTTGATCTTGAATTACCCCAATTTTTTCAGCTTGAGGATAACGTTCATCTACCAAATATTTCATTTGATGAGCATAATCAATGGCCGTTCTTTGGTCAGTTACGAGGTGTGTCTCCAACCTATTAACGGCTCAAAAAACATAAAGAGATTGGCCACCCCATTCCGGCCCTATTGATAGTCATAACGCTCTAATTGACCAGGTTCAGGGGGAATTACCTCTCTGGTTTCTTTCACCAACTGCTTACAACTTTCATCAAAACAAACCCAAGGATTTTTTTCGTCGTAAGGACGTTGATAAATATCTAAAACTTCTTCCATCCCGCAGACAAATTCGGCGTTTGATTGTGGTGGAATTACCCAAGATTCATGAAGCCAAGGTTTAAGTTCGTTTTTTTTAAGCTTTGTCTAATCGTCTCAATCGAGACTTGTTCCACTACTTTTAGTTCTACCATTTTATCCGCCAGCATTTGCAGAGTCCAACTACTTTTTCCCACTGGGGTTTCACTACAAGCGAGCGCAATTAGATAGGCTTCTTTTTCCCCATCAATTATTTTGGGGCGGCGATTTGGCTGTTCCTTCCGTTTTAAAGCTGATTCTAGCCCTTCTTCCACAAATCTCTGTCTGACTCTCTCAATTGTAGCACGACTTATATTTAATGACTCACTAATCTTACTGTCTGTCCACCCTCCTCCTTCTTGATTAATATCTGCTTTGAGCCAAATTCTGGCATGATTCATTTTATAGGCCGCAGTTTTCCCTTTGTTAGTTATTTTTGACAGTTCGCTTCTTTCTGATGGGGTTAAATCGACAATATATTTTTTCTTGGGCATTTTTTCGCGGCTCCTCAGTTTTCTTCGAGCTAGATCACTTTCTCGAGTGCGATCGCCTTCTAGAAAATTTGTGATCAAATGTAAGTCTCCTTTAAGATTACCTCTTTTTTATCCCTCAATGCAAACTTGATCGCCTAGTACTTATCTCATCTAATCCTATATGTTTTACTGGCAGCCAGTTTTTTTGATTCTTTTCTTCGCTTACCGCATCGAAAATTGCCTGAATTTCATCCTCTTTTAGCTCCTCTTCTCGACTAACTTGTTTTACGGTTGTTGCCACTACTCTTCCGTACACATATTCCTCATAACGTTCCGTGTGATGTCGTTTGAATACCATCCCTTCTAGCTCTTCTGTTGTATATCTCCCACATTCACTACAGATAAACTGACGGCGAGGTACTTTCAAATACACTCCTCGACCACATATTGACAAATCTCGCACCAGTACCTCCCGCGTCTGATGTACATCCTCTGTATAATTTCCACAACGAGGACAAATAATGCCTTCCTTTAAGCTTTCAAGGCTAAGAAATATTAAGCCTTCTATTTCTTGAACTTTAACCACAGTCAGGTTCGGTAGTTTAAGCAAACGGTCAAGGTGCCAGTCCATCGTCTTACCTCCGACTCTGTATCTCCATTATACCTTTTCCCCCTCAACTTCAGTTGAGCCTTAGTTTTTTGCTTAGGCTTTTGAACCTAAATCGTTATGGTAAATTCCAGCGATTAAATGACTTCTTAATCCAAATTTATATCGGCGATTTCGATAGGGGTAAGAGAGAATTTTGAAGATTTTTAAACAGCGATTAACATT
>NZ_JADBUE010000315.1:0-8758 GCF_020245805.1 Microcystis sp. M179S2
CTTCGTTTCTGAATAGTCACCAATAATTATAGGTTCTTTGTTGGGAATTTTGACAATAATTTCGACAGTTCCACCTAAGGCGTTAACTACTTCGCGCAGTGTATTTAGCTCTAGATTTTGCTCTTGTTTAAGGTTAGGTACTATTGATTGCTGTACTTCAAGATGCTCTGCCAATTCTGATAAAGATAAACCTAGTTTTTCCTGCAAATACTTAAGCGTAAGTTCCTCCAGATAAATTTGGGAAGCTCTTGCTTTAATAATTGCTTGTCGTTCTCCACAAAGTTTATTAAATTCTTCCGAGAAGTTGGTATATTCTTTCATGACTTTTCTTCCTTAAGTTTTTCCAGATATTTTTGATAACGTTGATCTGCTATAGGAATATTTTCTTTGTACCATCTTTTGTTACCTGACTTGTTCCCCCCAACAAGTAAAATTGCTTGTCGATGAGGATCAAAGGCAAATAAAACACGCCAAGGTTCACCTTTATACTGAATACGAAGCTCTTTCATATTCTTAAAAGAAGATCCTTCAATGGTATCAACTCGTGGTCTCCCCAGTGCTGGTCTAAGTTTCATCAATACAGTTAAAACAGCAAATACTTCATTTTGAAGTCCCTGTTCTTGTTGATAAAACCAGAACCTAAAATCTGGATCAAATATAATATTCCATTCCATAACTATAATATAGTCTGTACATAAAATAATGTCAAGCTTTCAGTTAAACATTCGGCTCTCTTGCCATCATCATTATAAATTATAACATCGGTGAATAATCTCTGTGTTCTTTGTGTCTCTGTGGTTAATTACCCTCGATAATCTCCGTACCTCGCTCCAACTCGAAAATGCTATGATAAAAGTAACCTATTATCACTAAGGAAACTTTAATCATGACTAACTTAAACAATCATTCAACCTCTAACACATCCGAAGAGCCTGAGTTATCAATGGAAGAACTCGATGCTAAATGGGATGCACTAGAAAATGACCCAGAATTTCGCAAAAAACCTTTTTGGCAAAGAATTGTTGAGATTGGTAAAGTTGTTCCCCAATCAGAATGGCGAAAACACTTACCTACAGACTTTGCGCGCAACGCGGAACATTATATGTACGGCGCACCGAGAGAAGATGAGGAAGAATAACAAACACAGAACTAACGTCAATTCAAAGTTATAATATATGTAGTAAACTAATCCCACTAAATGATTATGAATCCCCCAAACAATCCCACTCGCACAGAAGAAATTCCGACAATAGAGGAACTGCCGACAATAGCTGAATTACAAGCAAAATTCGCTCAACTTCAAGCTGATCCCGAATTCCGCAAAAAACCTTTTTGGCAAAGAATTGCAGAAATTGGCGCACTTGTTCCCCAGTCAGAATGGCGAAAACACTTACCTACAGACTTTGCGCGTAATTTTGAACACTATATGTACGGCGCACCAAGAGAAGATGAGGAAGAATGAGAAAAATTTTCTTAGATACATCCTATTTGCAAGCACTCGCTGATTATAGAGACAATCTCCATGAACTTGCCACACTAATGACAGTAAGACTAGGAAAATTTACAGGAATTACTAGCGAAATGATTTTGACAGAATTACTTAACGCATTGTCAGGAAGAGGAGATTATCTACGCCAATCTGCTATTAACTTAACCAACGATTTGAAAAACGATTCTAGTATAGAAATCATTCCCCAAACCAGTGAACAATTTGAGCAGGCTTTTGATTTTTATCAAAGACGATTAGATAAAGGTTATAGCTTAACTGATTGTGCTTCCATGCAGATTATGAGACAACTGGAAATCTCTGAAATATTAACCTTTGATAAGCATTTTCAGCAAGAAGGATTTAGCGCATTACTCAGAGAATAGTCACTAAACTTTACTTCACTTTAATTTTTTCCTCGCTTCATATAACCATTGTTCTTCCTCTGTCTTAATTTCCCTCCCTTGAGCTAAATTAAGACATTTACGCCAATTTTCCTGAGATAATTTCTTGTCTTCTTTTTCTAAAAGTTGAGCATAAATACAAAAAGCAGCACCGGGATTGCGGATAAATTTCTGATAAGCTGGATTTTCAGCGATACCAATAGCAACTAAAAGATTAGGAACTGCATCTTCACTGCGATTTTGCTTAAATCTGGCCCAGCCTAGATTTTTATAAATACTATATTTTTGTACTGCTAAATTGCGTTTCTCCTCTTCAGTAAATTGGTCTAGTTTTTCATCTTTTTCTCCTAATAATCTCTTGGCTTTTTCCAGTAACTCTACTGCTTCTGCATTCTTATTATCGCGCAGATACCAATAAGCGAGATTATTATAAGCATCTATAAAACCACCTTTTGCCGCAATTAAATAGTGTTTCTTCCCATTAGTCAAATCCTGTAACTCTTCATAAAGTGTTGCCAACTTATAATGAGCATCTAGATTATCTGGATCTAACTCAATCGCTTTTAAATACTTCTCTTCGGCTGAAGCTAAATTAGGAAATTCTTGACTTGCTGGCGGAGGAGATTGTAAACGGTTGCCTTCTTGCTTATAAAACTCAGAAAACCAAGAGAAATTTAGATAAATTCCCAAGAGAATAGCAAAGACTATTACTGTTACAGAAAACTGTATTTCTTCATACCAATGTTCAGCAATACCAAGCAATTTCATTAACTTAACAAAACCCTTCTGGCGCGTCCGTGTGAGAGCATTTTCAGTTTGTAATAAAGAAATGAAAGTCGAAAAAATAACACCCCCTATTTCTAGCAAACCTGAACCACCACTAAGAAACCGAGTAGCAATCGTTCCGATTAATGTAAAATTAACCCCTAATAAAACCAGTTTACCGCTTCTCAATAACCAATCAAAGCGATTGCAAGGATGCAGAGATTCCCTACTTTCTAAATGCCACCACCAAGCCTGAGCAGAAATAGGTAAAGTCTCCCGATATTCAGCTAAGTCAAGAACTTGAGTAATTTTGTAACTTTTCTGTTTTAATCTATTATCTTGTTCGATTAATTTTGACGACATATCAACCGAAATTTCCGCCTCAGCTTCCATTTGTTTATGAAGAGCATCTCTGGCGGCAATAATTTCTAAAGCCTGTGCTTTTTTCAGAGATTTATTATGAGAAGTATCTAAATAATTTAGAGCATTCTGGTAACGCTCTAAAGCAACTTGAAAGGGTGTCGGCACAGGTGCAGGAGAATTCATATTATACTAAATCCGTTGAGCATAGGTTACTTATAAGGACAGGCAAAAGGCAAGAGGCAAAAGGCAAAAGGGGGAATAAATAATCAGTTTTTAATAACCAGATTTAGTATTATACAATCCTAAAAGTTTAGTTTCTTTCACTGTTTGAGGGTAAAAAATACCTCGGCAAAACTGGCTGCTGATACTAAATCCTGTTTAAAAAGTATAGGAAAGTGGGAAGATGGGGCAAAAAACCAAAGAAATTAGGAACTATATGTCCCTAATTCCTGTAGTATATGCCATTGTATGTAACGGGCTTGGAGAGACTCGAACTCCCGACCTTGTGGTCCGTAGCCACACGCTCTAATCCACTAAGCTACAAGCCCTTGTTTTTCTCAACAGTAAACTACTATAGCACAGGTTCATTCAATGACGCAAGAGGGTAAAGAAAAATTATCTCATCTCGACAGCCAAGGCGAGGCCCAGATGGTGGATGTATCGGAGAAAATGCCCACTAAACGCACTGCTATCGCCCTAGGACAAGTGAGAATGCTAAAAACGACTTTTGAAGCCATAGAACAGGGAAATGCGCCCAAAGGTGACGTTTTAGGGACGGCCAGACTAGCCGGAATTATGGCGGCCAAACAAACTTCCTGTTTAATTCCCCTTTGCCATCCCTTACCCCTGCAAAAAATCAATGTTCAGATTATCCCGAAAGCAGAGTTACCCGGCTACGAAATTCGGGCAGAAGTGGTGACAAAATCGGAAACTGGGGTAGAAATGGAAGCTTTAACGGCGGTATCTGTGGCAGCCTTGACTTTATACGATATGGCCAAAGCGTTAGAAAAATCAATCCTGATTGAAAATATCCGTCTGCTGAGTAAAACAGGAGGGAAATCAGATTATGCCAAGGATTCCCTGTTGCGATGAAAACCCGGGTGCATCTCACATTTGCAGAAATACCGACAATCAGCAATTATCAGTGACTCTTAAATTATTACAGATGGGTCAGCGGCTGCGTGTAAGCATCCCACCGAAAAACTAATGCGCGGGGGGTTTGGGGGCGGCGCCACGCCCCCAACGGGGGGTTTGGGGGGTAGAACCCCCCAAAGGCTTGGATTGAGTGGTAAAATCGGAAGTAATGACCGATTTTAGCCGAGAGTGTCCCCGTAAAAATCCCAACTTGGTAGATTGACAAAAATGAGATGCAGCCTAAAAAACCTAAGTAACCCCTTCTAATTTTTCATCGGTCAATTGATATAATTCCTGTAATTTCTCTAATTTGTCGGGGTCTGCTTGCCAAAAACCGCGACCCTGTGCTTCTAACATTCTACCGACAATATTACGGAAAGCTTCGGGATTAGCTTGACGCAATTTTTCCGCCATTTCTGCATCAAAAGCGTAGGTATCGGCTGCCTGATCATACACCCAATCGTCACTAAAATTAGCCGTACCGCCCCAACCAATTAAAGCGGTCATTCTTTGGGAGATTTCGTAGGCCCCACCAGAACCTTGATTAACCATGGCATTGGCCCATTTAGGATTGAGTAATTTACTGCGGTATTCTAAGCGCAAAACCTCCTCTAATTTGCGGGGAGTTGTATCATTGGAAAAACTCTCGACAAAACTTGTCATTACCCGTTTACCGCTTTGTTTTTCTGCGGCTAATTTTAATCCTCCCGTGTTGCCGTAGTATTCCTGAATATCGGTTAAACCGTATTCTACCGAGTCAATTTCTTGGATAATACTTTCACTGGTTTTTAATAACTGTTGTAGCACTTCTGGCCGCGCTTGTCCCTTATCTTGACGACCATAACTAAAAACATTACGCTTTTCCCAAGTTTTCGCTAATTCGTTGTCATTGTCCCAATTTCCCTCCACTACTTGGTCATTAACTAAAGAGCCAAAATCCCCGGCAGGATTGGAAAATAAACGAGCGCTGGCATTGTCAATTCCTTGACTTTTTAAGGCTAAATAGTGCTTACGGATATAATTATCATTTTCCGATTCTTCTATCTCGGCTGCCCGCTGCATTAAATCATCCAATAACTCGATAATATTGATAAAAGTATCCCGAAAAATTCCCGATAAATTAGCCAGAATATCGATGCGCGGGTGTCCAATTTCCCCTAAAGGTTTTAATTCATACCTGACAATTCTTCCTGTCCCCTCTTTCACCGGTTCCGCACCGACTAATTCTAAGAGAATACCCAGGGATTCACCCTTAGTTTTAATCACATCTAATCCCCAGAGTAAAACTGCTACAGTTTCGGGATATTTTCCTTTTTCGGTTAGGTTTTGTTCTAGGAGTTTTTTGGCGATTTCTCGTCCGCGGGTGTAGGCTGCTGGGGAAGGCATCCGGTAGGGGTCTAAAGCGTGTATATTGCGTCCTGTGGGCAAAACTCCCGCACCATCCCGGAGTAAATCACCCCCCGGTGCCGGTGGTACATATTCCCCATTTAATCCCCGCAAAAGATTAGTTAATTCTTCGCTATTTTGTCCTAATAAATTTTTAATAGCAATGCCTTCTTTAAGCTTTTCATTGGTTGCTTCGTCAGCGAGAATTTGCTGAAATTCTCGCTCAGATAAATCGGTGAAATAAGCATCAAGATAACCTTTTAATTCTTCCTGATTGGGAGCAGTTCCTAGGGTGTGTAAACCCGAAGAAAATAGTCTTTGTTCGACGATTTGTAGGTAATTATACACCTTGACAAAATAATCGGTTAGTGCATAGCGGCTAAATAATTTGGCATTTTCTAAAGTGAATTCTATTCCCTGTTTTTCTGCTTCCAGAAAAGGACAATCTTTAGAGATACCTGTATCAATAATCTTTTGGAGGATACTATCTCTTAAAGCGTAATTTTTCTCAGGATTTTCTCGAAACTCTGCAATCAAATCTCGTAAAATCATCAATTCTTTATATAATCCCGCTCGTCCGTAGGGAGGCACATTATGGGAAATTAACACCCCATAGCCGCGACGTTTGGCTAGGATAGATTCCGAGGGATTATTAGCGGCATAAATATATAAATTCGGTAAATCTCCTAATAAAATATCTGACCAAGAATAACCAGTATTTCCTAGGGGTGAACCGGGCAGCCATTCGACGGTTCCGTGCATACCAAAATGAACGAGCGCATCGGTCTTAAAATCTTTTTGTAACCACTGATAAAAGGCTGCATACTGAGGGTGAGGAGTTAAATCTTTTTCAAACATTAACCGCATCGGATCCCCAGCAATTCCTAAAGGTGGTTGCACTCCAATCCAGATATTACCTAACTCAATTCCCCCTAAATGATACTGGTCGCCAATAGTTTTTATTCCCGCATCTTTCAGAGATTTCCAGTGTTTTTCAATGCGAGAAGTTAACAGATAACCTAGCCAATTTTCTAAAGTTTCTATCGATAAACGATTTTGTTTAGAGAGATTTTCATCATCGGCAAATTTAACTTTTTGAATAATTTCTTCCCCGTCTTCGGGAATCGTTCCCACATTATAACCCTGCGCTTGTAAAGCTTGTAAAAACTTAACTAAACTCCGGGGAACATTTAATAAAGCTGCCGTACCAACTGCCCCATAACCCGGGGGAAATCCATAGAGAATGATGGCTATTTTCCGTTCTTGCGGAGGGGTTTTATGTAACTTAATCCAACTATGCAAACGTCCAGTTAAACGCTGTAATCTTTTGGGGATTAAATAGATAGTTTCCCCCACTAATCCCCCCAGAGGAATCGTATCAATTGCCCCATCTAATTCCGGTAAAGCGTATAGAACCACACTCTGTAAACCACCGATTCCCTGTCTTGTCCAAGAATAAATATCTTGAATCAATAAAGGGGCAGCGATAAGATAAGGAATATTTTTAGCGGACAGAATTCGTTTAGCCACTTCTACCTGTCTTCCTGCTTCCATGGAACCCGCGGGACCCCCCACCAAAGGAAAGCCAATCGTCGAAACAATTGCATCTACTGTCACCGCATCTTCACTTAAAGAAGGAGTTTCAATGATTCCTTTTTTTCTTTGCTGAATTTCGTAGTCTGTGGTTAACCAATCCCGAACAATTGTATGGCCTTCCACTCCGTTAATAAACACGGGTAAGGGAATTAAATTAGCCGTTTCAAAATGACGGATTAATTGATTAATATAGGGTAGTTTACTGATAACGTGCTTCCGATAAAGCAGCAGGGCCACCACTGGTTTATCAAGGGATTTATTTTTTTTATACCAAGTCAAATATTCTTGGGGAGTGAGAAAATAACCCTGATAATCGGGGTGTAATAGTCCCTTATTGGGAGTTTCGATAACTTCGGGTATTTCCCGTACTTTTAATTTTAGATATTTTTGGGCAATTACCCAACACATAGCGGCAACATTTTCCGTTCCTCCCGCATTCCAATAACCGTAAATAATTAACCAATTACGCAAATCTTGAACTTTTTTAGCGGGAATAAATTTCAGCAGTTTCGGACCAGTTTTAAGGAAACTGAGATAACCGGCTAACTTATCTTCTTCCTTGCCACTGGAAAATTTACTCAAGATAAATTGAATTGGTTTTGGCATTCCTTTGGGTTTATCCCCGATGGCAAATTCTCCCAAACGGGTTAAACTCATTAACTCTAAAGCAGACTCAAAAACTAAGCGAATCGGAATCTGTGCTGCTCGTTGCCGCAGCCAAGTAACTTGATCGTAATCGAAGATCAAACTAGCAAAAAAAACGTCGGCATTGGCTAAAGCTTGCTCGACTATTTCCGGTTCGCTAGTCAAGGATTTATCGCTAAATACTTTTACTTCTAAATCGGGACATTTAGAACTAGCCAACAGGCCCGATTGCCGATACAAATTACTGTTAAAGGTTTCAAAGCCAACAATTAAAACAATGCTTTTCATAAGAATATATTTTTAGACCAATCAGGGTGGGTTATCCTGCCTGAAAACACCCCCTGAAATGATCATAACGACAAATTAATAATAACTGCCGGATTTGCGATGATGGATAGCGGTTAAACCCTGGTGTAAAACCTTACCTTTTTCTGCGATCGCATAAAGCAGCCAATGATCACCGCACTCCATTCGTTGTTCTACCCGACATTCCAGATAAGCGAGCGCTTCGGCCAGAATCGGTCCACCGTTCTCAGCTTTAGTGGTTTCGATATTAGCAAAACGATCTTCTCCGGGGGAAAAAGGTTTAAGAAAATGCTTCATTAAAGCCAAATGTTGACCTTCTTGGAGGATATTAAGGACAAAATGGATATAAAGTGGGTAGAGTCGATGGGAGGTATTATCCTCCGCACCTCTCTCTTAGATGCGAGCGTGCGACTTTCACCGCACTCGGCTCCCGATAATCTTAGCTTTCACTTTTGCACATCTGGATGTAATCGTGGCATGATTCGTGTACTGCCAAAAGATTATTGGCCAGCAATTCTCATTTTAAGGTTTCATGACATTAAAGCCCTTGCACCTAGTGGGACTTAAACAAATTTCAAGCCCAAATAAAGCCTAAACTGGCTTTGTAAGCGGCAAACACATCCCGATTCTCGGTCAGCCACTCAAAGAAACGGAAAGACATCGCTGTCCGAAA
>NZ_JADBUE010000316.1:0-3490 GCF_020245805.1 Microcystis sp. M179S2
GGCAACGTTTTTATCAACGGCAAGATGGGTCAAAAAGGCTCTAATTTCTTCACCCCCCATTTCACGGGGATGTTTTTTCTGATGGAAGAGCAGATAACGCTTAATCCAGTCCAGATATGTTTGTTCGGTGCGGTAGGAGTAATGCGGTAGGGCGTATCGTCTCTCGCACTACCTCCAGGAGTTGGGGAGATGGGGGAGGGTTCATCACAGAGTATGCTAATCGGCATAACACGCTTATTGTAATATTATACGGAAAACTTCTCGCAATCGCTCCATTTGAGCGTAATATACGGAAAGATTCTTAAAAAAATGCGTATTTGGCGTAATGTACGGAAAATTTCCGCATAACATATAGTTATGCACTCGAAATTAAGGCTCCTATGCTGAAAAAAATACTCACAGACCCCTTTTCATTATTTACACTTGGCACAGTGTCTATTGTTTGGTTTCTTTCGTTATTTTATTTTTTGAGTGATGGGGCGGAATCATTTAGTGATTTCTTCTTTTCTTTCGGTGGTTTCATTTTGCTAACAGTCATATCTGTAGTGTTTCTTTTTCTTTACTTAAAGAAAAAGGGGTGGCATTTTCAGAGCGTATTTGCTTTAATTCGGCATCCTGTTGTTTATGTAGTGTTATTGAGTTTTCTCGGAAGCTATCTATTGGATATTTATCCTTACATACCATTCGAAATTCGATTTAAACTTAGCCAGCAAGCGTTAGAAGATTTTGCAAAGCACCCAATTTCAGATAATGACAATTCAACAGTTCAATGGGTCGGCCTGTTCCCGTTACGAGAAGTAGATATTGCTGGAACGTCTGTTAGGATGATAGTTTCTGAATGTTTTTTGGATGATTGTGGTTTTGTGTATAGTCCAAATGGTGATCCACCAATAGTTGACGAAGACAGTTATTATGAACTCCCTTTTGCGGAAAATTGGTATTATTGGCATCGTAGTTGGTAAAATCAGCGCCGCCCATCAGCGTATGCAGTGCGATCGCCGATCTGGTAGGGTGCGTTAATGAAGTGAACGCACTAATTCCCTCGCAAACCCTCAAAATAAAGCTCAAATGCGATAGAATGAGGGACAAATAAAATTCAGAAAGTGCTGTGAGGGAAACCGTCTATATTGAAACCAGCGTTATTGGCTATCTAGCCGTTAGACCAAGCAACAACTTGATCTTCATGGCAAATTTGGAAATAACCAGAAGATGGTGGGAAACTCGCCGTAGTCAATTTACCCTTTACATCTCTCAAGTTGTCTTAGATGAAGCAGGACAGGGCGATGCGAAAATGGCAAGCAAGAGGCTAGAGCGATCGCTGATCGCCGTAGGCTGGGTTGACGGCAGGAAACCCAGCATTGCTTTTCTCTATCAACACTAACCAAAAGCACGATCCCACCCAAAACACATCGACCCTTATTAGAAGCGGATAATTTCGATCGTGCATCGCGATCGTTGAAAACAGACATCAAATTCTCGAAAAAAGTTCGTTTGCCCAAGAATTAAGGGTATCTGAGAGGTTTTTGCCCAAGCAAAGGCTAGACGAACAGGTTCCAAATTCCCAATTTGAACATACACAAATAACCCTCGTGCTTCAACCCTTGCAAGATTTCCGGCCAATGGCAAGCGGACAGTTTGTTCCTCCCAAATTGCACCCAATTGCGGCCCGATGTCGTAAGGTAATAGATTGACCGTAGATCCGGTATCCAGCAGGGCATTCGCAGAAACAGAAAGGCCTGCATGACTCAGAGTGATGGGAATCGTGGGTAATGCTTCATCGTCGGAAAGGGGAAATTCGACTGTACTAGGCATGGGTAGATGCCTCTCGGTCATCCTGAATCATATGCATCAGAATATTGGCGGCTTCCGTGGCATCGTAGGGCGACCAAATCGGATACTCTGATGCGGAAAAGATAACCTGTAGTTCAGCATCCGGGATTTGTGCAGCTAGGAGTTTGAAGAGTGATAATTTGTCTGTCTGGCTCAGATTGTTGACCAGAAGAATTAACTCAGTGAGTGACATGGCTTAAACTTCTAGATATGCGAGAATAAATTGATCATAAGCGATCTGTGAGGTACGGTCTAACAATCCCGTTGCACACCGACCGTATCAGGTTGGTCGGTGCTGAGTAACAAGAACCACATCATGTCCAGCATCAATTAGAAATCTCGCAGTGATTGCGTAAACGTCTTGATCGAGAGAGAAGAAATTTCATTATTAAGCCGACACGAGTTTAATGTCTTCAGCCGCTACTAAAGCGATAGCATATTGCAGACAAGCACGAATGTCTTCAATTTGTAAATCAGGGTAATAATCCTGAATAATTATACTGAAAGAGAGTCCCTCATTTAGCAACTCAAGAACACTCTGCACAGTGATGCGCGTCCCTTCTATGCAGGGCTTCCCAAAATGAATTTGAGGGTTAACAGAAATTTTATACATTGTTGTCCCCTAGTCGTAAGATGCCTTTATTTTAGATCACATTGCACAAAAAAAGCCGTATAACAAGTCGCTGCACCAGAACGCCGTCATTTGGTTGGTTGAGTGCGATCGCCGATCTTGTAGGGTGCGTTACGGCGAATTATTAATTTTAGTTTTTTGACTAAATTGATAGCCGCCTAACGCACCCTACACTCTACTGAATATACAGCCCTGAGAGCAGAGATCCTTCAGGCTGATAATATTTGCCTATTACCTATTGGGTGTAGGCAGGTAAGTCTTGACTCATTTGATTTAAGTTGCTGGCAATGGCTTTCATCGTCATAAAAGCCGAGCTAAAGGCGATTAGCTCATTTAAGGGATAACTTCGACTCTCAACCCGCAAGGTCAGTAACTGCTTCTCAAGAGATTCAATTTCTTCGATGAGCAATCCTAACTTTGGTGGGTTGAGAATTACCTGGGCAGCGATCGCCTCAGCCATTTCATCAAAAGCGATCGCAGTTCTTTGTGCGATCGCTTGTAATTCATTTGGTTGCTAAAACTGTGGAAATTTGTTCGAGACTGGCAATCTTAACCGAGGCTCGCTCGACCCCGTGTCGGTTAAATGACAGTGACCACTGCACCTACTATCTAACAAAAATAGCATTTTCTGAATTAGAAATTATTTGTCTTGCTGACTTACTCAGAGTTTTATTATTATCTAACCACCAAAGCAAAATATGAGTATCTAGTAAATATTTTAAAATTACTCTCTTTCAAAACTGTTGATAATATCATCGGGTAAAACATCAAAATCATCAGCCATTTTTAGCTACTAATAATTAAGGTTCTAATATCGATAACGGTAGCAGTCATAATTTAATAATTCCCTGGTTTATTATGTAAATTATAGACTATCTTATGATAGTGTAACTGGACTTCCCCCATACAGAAATACTAAAAAATTAACAAAACCCTTACTGCAGGTCGCTTCTCAGAAAAAATTGAAAAGACGCTACTGGGTACATTTTCCCTTTGAAAATGGCTGTACCGTTGACTGTATCTAGAGTA
>NZ_JADBUE010000317.1:0-3331 GCF_020245805.1 Microcystis sp. M179S2
CGGCTAAGGAACGGGTAGCTTTCTTAGTAATGACGACACCTCGAAAGAAAACAACTGCATTGATTGATTCTACCCGTTTCTGTGTTCCGGAGGAAAAGCGCTCTCTAGTTGGCAAATTTAATTTGACTGGAATGTATAACAGCCATTTCTCCACAGACATCCGTATCATACCAAGAGCCAACCGAACCATAAATATTGATGGTTCTACTCTTGATCACGAAAATCGCCCGTTCAAGAAAACTTAACAATGCCCACCAGCGATCGCAGTCACAAGGCTAAAGCGATCGCACTGGATGAAGGGGTTTCTAAGGCGATCGCCAAAGGTTTAAGGATGCGAGGGATTGATGTTACAATGTCTTCAGAGGAAAGACTGATTGGGGCTTCTGATCAAGAGCAATTAGTTTATGCTTTGTCGCAAGGCCGAGTTGTTTTCACGTTTCATGTCTCTGATATTGGCATCTGCGATCGCCAATGATTAGGTTTTGGTTTTTAAATTTAAGATCAGTTTTGCAGACATGAAGAAAATTTGGCAAGGTCTTTTTTCTGTAGTTATTTAGAAGTAGAGGTTGAATTAACCGATGAGCGAGAACAGCATATTATTGTTCGCCATCCAGGTACATTACCCGATTATGAGGAGCAATTAGCCCAGACTTTAGCTGATCGAGATTTAATTCGTTCTAGCGATTGCGATGAAAAGGCGTTGTTATTTTCTAAGTGGTTTTCAACGATTCGGACGGGACGATTTTTAATTGTGGTGGTGGTTTCCCAAACTGATCTTAGTCGTCATTGGATCGTGACTATATACACAGCCCGAAAAATTACAGGGGGAATAATGGTATGGAAAAAAATCTAACTTTTCGCTATGACCCGACGGGAGATATTCTTTATGTAGATGTCTGTTCTCCCTATGCAGATCAAGAGTCGGAGGAGATTGGGGATGAAATTGTCGCTCGTCTAAATCCGACTTCTGGGGAGATTGAGAATTTGGAGATTTTATTTTTCTCGAAACGCTGGAATCAATCCTTACCGTTACAATTGCCGATTGATGCTGCTTTTCGATTAGTGGGATAATGGGACACCCCCTACGCAATCGGCGATCGCACTATTTTGACAGTTCAAGCAACAGCAAGATTGGTCGGCATGGCGTAACGTAATATTATAAAAATATGTCGTATTCAAGAGTAAAAAGACTTGTTAGATAGCATACTCAGTCTAAAAAAAATTGAATTTGATGACTGAAGGTAAATTTTTAGCTTACATTAACATCAGCAAAAGCCAAGAGGTTACTAATGACTCAAGCGATTCGTCAAACAATTTTTGTTCAGTCAGATGGTCGTCTAGAAATTCAGTCAGATCAGCTTTTCCCTGGGAGAAAAGTAGAGGTTATTATTATTCTGGAAGATGACCCTGCAATATCATCAGCAGAAGCTTTAGCCATTAAGAGATTGGAAAATTTAGGTGATCCGCAGGAATGGATAACTGGGGTTGAAGCAGAGGAAGAAATTGATGAGCATGAGTTAAGGGAATGGGTTAAAAGTTGTGGTCACTAAAAATCATTTAGAGTAACACGCCGATCGCCGCTTCATTTCTCCCTAATTTACTTAAACTTATGCAGATGTCTTCAGGGGGACGAGGGGGAGTTGATTGATAATAAATTCACCGAGTTGCACTTTTTTGCTGGCATTATCAATGTCTAAACCGACTAGGTTCCCTAATTCATCGTAATCGGCAACGACTCCTTCTGAAATTTCTTGGCTATCAACACTGGATTTGTCTGCAAGGTGGATATAAAGGGAGTCTGTTTCTGGGTAGTAGTTAATCTTCATGGTCTAAAGCTCCGGTCTGGAAAGGCGTTGTGGATAGTCAGCTTATCTTCTAGGGTAATGACTCTCAGGTATCGATCGCCAAATTCTTTTATCTGCGCCCAAAAGCGAAAACGATTATCTTCTTGAGGTTCACAGCGAATAGGGTTTTCGATAACGTAAATACACCATTCTTTTTTGAGGTAAGGGCGTTTTGTTAAAACATCATTTTCAAAAAGGGAAGTGGGTGATCACCATTCAGCCCAAAACGTTGGTTAGCGATCGCCTTCATTCTTCAGTCCTGAATAGTTATGCCCCAGAAGACGAAGGTTTATATGACGATTATTAAAGGCGGAGCCAATCTTTCAGCCCGTTTTCAATTAATTTCATCTGTGATTCCGATAGCATTCCAAGCTTTTTCACAAAATAGGGTGGAGGAACGGTTACAAAACCCTGAAGTAGGAAGGCACCTTTTCTTTTCAGAAAGGGAAGGTCGATCTGAATCTCATATTGGGAGCCTCTGATACTAGTTGTATGAGGAATCACACCAATCAAAGCTCGATCCTCATCTCCATAAGGTTCACTCACAACAAGAGCGGGGCGTACTTTTGCTGCTATCCCAAAATCAATCAACCAAACTTCGCTACGAACTGGCTTCGGATTCCCCATCTGCTTCCTCCTCTGCATCTAGACGAGCAAACGATTGAGCGGCAAAAAGAACTGCATCATCATTACTCCAATCACCATAGTCTCCAGTCGGACTCAGGCTGGCTGAAAGGAACTCAGATTTTTCTCTAGCTGAAAGTTTTTTGAACTGTCTAAGAAGTGTTACAACGGCTTCACTCATGGCTTCAACTGATCGCTTGTAGATTACTTTCTGTCCACTAGGTTAGCACGGCGCTCGCTCTTTCAAAAACCAACTTTCAAAAACCAAAATGATCGCGGTTTTAAACTTTAATTAATAAGAAGACAGCGATCGCACTGGATGAAAGGGTTTATCAGGTGATCGCCAATATCTTGCGGTGGTTCGGTGAAGCGGATTTGTCCATCCTGATAAATGCCTTCGATGGTTTTTAGCATGGTTTGCTGTTTGGTTGGTTTCCTTTTTAATTTTAACGGCTAATTTCAACGGACTGGCTCTGTAATTCCTGTCTGCTCAAAAGCTTGGCGATGATACAAGTATTCCTGATGCCGCAATAAAAGGCGCGTTAAGTAACACATCCGACACGAGCAGTGAGCGCATTTTTAAGAAAAATGCTACAATCCATAGAAATAAATTAAATTAACGATTATGTCATCTTTAGTTTTTACACAACACATTGAAGTAACACCTGGTGTTTGTGGGGGCAAACCTCGTATTGCGGGTCACCGTATTAAAGTACGAGATAGGCTCTTCTGGTTTTCGTGTGTTAATTTTTGTTATGAATTAAAGCAAGCAAACAGCTTAAGTCGAAGATGTTGAAAATTGGTAAATCCATAACTCATTCTTTTAATAAGCTTTATTTTGGTATTCATTCCCTCAATTAATC
>NZ_JADBUE010000318.1:0-24792 GCF_020245805.1 Microcystis sp. M179S2
GCCAAGCTTTTCTGGTCGGAACCCCCTAAGCCGAGTTTTCAAGGTGCTGCGCCGTCCACTTGGTTTTCGAGACTGGCCTTTTAATTCTAACGTAAAGCCAACCTAGAACGGCGGGGTTTCAGACCCAAAATTTCCGATGAAAATGCATAATCCACCACATCCTGGCGAAGTTCTTAAAGAACTTTGTCTCGAACCTTTGAATCTGACTGTGACTGAGGCTGCTGAAGCATTGGGTGTAAGTCGAAAAACCCTATCTGCCATCTTAAATGGTAGGGCAGGTATTAGCCCCGAAATGGCAATTCGCTTAGGGAAAGCTTTCGATACATCTCCTGAAAGTTGGCTCAATCAGCAAATGCAATACGATCTATGGCAAGCAGAGCAGACAATTGGCAATATCAAAGTCAAACGGCTATCAGTGCGATCGGCGATCGCGTAGGGTGCGTTAATTAAATGTAACGCACCACCCACGAGATATATTAAAAATAGTTAGCCGTAGGGTGCGTTCCCTAATGTGGCTCCTACTGCCCCACCAATAGATTTTTGGGGAACGCACCATGCTAGAGGATTATAAAAATATTTGCCGTCGCACTCCAGCCCATCGTGGCTGAGTTCAACCGTTATCGAGAAAAATAATTAAATCCCGTCAAATTCCCCTAAAACTTTCACCTCTGGTTCTAACCAGAGGGACCAGCGATCGAACACTTGTTCCTGCACATGACGAATTAAACGCAGAATATCCGAGGCTTTTGCCGAACCAATATTCAGGATAAAATTAGCGTGTAATTCTGATACTTGCGCCCCACCAATTTGATAACCTTTTAATCCCATTTCCTCAATTAAAGCCCCGGCAAATTGTGGTTTAGGATTGCGGAAAACACTACCACAACTAGGACGATCATAGGGTTGGGTACTTTTGCGATGGAGTAAATTATGGGTAGTAATTGCCATGATTTCCTCGCGATTATCGGTAGCTTCTAACTGAAATGTAGCTTCGATAACTAAACGTTGATCCCCTTGCAGAGAAGAACTGCGATAACTATAATTTAAATCTTCTTTGCTTAAAGTTTCTAACTGACCATCGGGATTTAATACCAGCGCCCGCACTAATCGATCCGCCACACAGGAGGTATGTGCGCCCGCATTCATCGCCACAGCACCCCCCACCGTACCGGGGATACCCACCGCCCATTCTAGGCCCCTCCAGCCCCTTTTTGCCGCTCTCCAAGCTATTTTTGGCAGGGGTTCCCCCGCCGCTGCTGTAATCGTAGCAGTTTCGGCATCAAAACAACTCGATCGCAGATGGCGAGTATTGAGGACAAGTCCGGGTAAACCTTGATCGCTGATTAGTAAATTTGAACCAGCCCCCAAAACAGTCAAGGGTAAATCTTGTGATTGCCACCAAGCGAACACTTCTCTTAATTCCTCTAGATTAACTGGTTCGGCATACCATTGCGCTCTTCCCCCCACCCGGTAGGAAGTGAAATCAGCTAGAGAAACAGAGGTTTTAATCATAGGGTTTTAGGGGGTGGAAATTATAAATTATGAATTATAAATTATGAATTGGGGGTTGGGGAGCAGAACGTAGGTTGGGCTTCGGCTGTGAGCTTTTGCCGAACGGTTGAAGCATGAAACCCAACGATCATGTTACTTATTTAGGGTCTGCTGAAAAAGTACGGGCGAAGCATTCGGATAGAAAATCTGCGGTTTCACCGATAGGTTATTGCCCGAATGCTTCGCCCCTACAGGACGCGGGCCGATGAAGACGCAAGGTTTTGAACGACGATTCTCTCAAAATCTTACACCTGTTTCGCTCATAAAGCCACAAAACCCCTACCTTGCCTACATTTCACATTTATTCAGCAAACCCTATTTAATACTGCTCACTTAAAAACTCAAATCTGATAACTGATAACTGATAACTGATAACTGATAACTGACTCCTATACTCTAACTGCTAATTGTTCGCGGTAAAGAGAGAGCATTTCGGGGATAACTTGATTGAGATTGCCAGCGCCGAGGAACATGGCTAGATCCCCTGGTTGGAGAATTTCTAGCAGGAATTGACCTAAAGAACTCAATTCAGGGTGATAGTAGGCATTTTTATGGTGTTTTCTCACCTGTTCGACCACTTGCTGCCCCGTGACGTGATTGATATTCACTTCCCCGGCACTATAAATATCCGTTAAGACTACCACATCGGCGGAACTAAAAGCGGCTCCAAATTCCTCTAAAAAGGTAGTGGTGCGACTGTAGCGATGGGGTTGGAAAATAGCGATCGAACGTTGGTACTGTTTGCCTTCTACCTTCAATTTTGCCGCCGCTAAAGTGGCTAACAATTCGCTAGGATGGTGGGCATAATCATCGATAAAAGTAATGCCGTTTGCTTCTCCCTTGTGTTCAAAACGGCGTTTTGCCCCGGCAAAAGTAGCGATCGCATCGGCAATAACAGCAAATTCTAAACCGAGATAACGTCCGATGGCCACCACTGCCAAAGCATTACTAATATTATGTTGCCCGGGGATTTTCACTTCCATTTGTCCCAGATAACTGCCTTTTTCCCAGACGGAAGCTTTCATCATTCCCTGTTCATAGATAATCTCGCTGACGGTGTAATCCGCACCTTTTTCGGGATCGAGACTATAACTAATCGTCGGACGGAAATGCTCGGCGATCGTGTCACAATCTAAACAAGCGACTAAAATCTGGCACTGATGGGCGAATTCATGGAAAGTATCGATAACTTCGCTTAAATTATGGTAATGATCCGGGTGATCTAGCTCAATATTAGTGATTACGCCGATTTTCGGTGCGTGCTTGGTTAGGGAACCATCGGACTCATCGGCCTCTGCCACTAAAAAACGACCTTGACCGAGACGAGCGTTACCCTCCCAAGAGTCCACCTCACCACCGACAATGATCGTGGGGTCTAATCCCGCTTCTAACAAAACGTAACCGATTAGGCTGCTAGTGGTGGTTTTTCCGTGGGTGCCGGCGACGGCGATACTGTCGTAATCAGCGATTAAAGCCGCTAAAACGTCGCTACGGTGAAAAATTGGGTATCCTAAGTCTCTGGCCGCTTGATATTCCTTGTTATGGTCATTAATCGCCGTGGAGCAGATTACTTGCGGAACTGTTTGGCTAATGTTTTGAGGGCCCGGAGAATGAAATAAAGCTAAATTATTTGCCTCTTGACGGTGGAAAATGTGCGCTCCCGCTCCCTGTAGCCGTTGGGTGATATGAGTAGGACGTAAATCCGAGCCAGACACAGGTAAATTGCGCTTGGCTAAGATATAAGCGAGGGCTGACATCCCAATACCGCCAATACCGATAAAATGGAAAGGTTGGCCGTTAAAATTAACTTTTTTCACTGTTTTCACTCCTCAGACCCACGATTATATAAGTTTTAAACTCGATCGGTAGTAAAGTCAACTTCATGATAGGGGCATTTGAGCAGAATTCCCAAATGTTGCCCAGTTGCCTTGCAAAATCCTTGACGCAGAATTAAAATTTTTGCTCCCAATTCCTTTTTTTTAGGCTGTGGGAAGTGGGGTGTGGGTGTGGGTGTGGGGTGTGGGGTGTGGGGAGAATCAATAAAAATAATCTCGGAGTCTCGGAGTCTCGGAGTCTCGGAGTCTCCTATCTCCTGTCTCCTGTCTCCTGAATGGTGAGCTAATAAATTATTTCCGATCGGGATCGCAAAGTTCAACCTTTAAGGTATGATTGGGAACATTAATTATTTTTTTATGTATTGCACTAAAACGTAGAGGGCAAGCAGCAGTGATTAGAGTAGCGATCAATGGTTTCGGACGGATTGGACGTAATTTCCTAAGATGTTGGTTAGGACGGACTGATAGTGGCTTGGAGGTAGTGGGGATCAATGATACATCCGATCCCCGAAGTAACGCTCACCTGCTCAAATATGACTCGATGTTAGGCAAACTTAACGCTAATATCGATGCCGATGATAATTCTTTAATTGTTAACGGTAAAACCATTAAATGTTATTCCGATCGCAATCCCCTCAATCTGCCCTGGGCAGAATGGGGTGTAGATCTAGTGATCGAAGCTACTGGTGTTTTCGTCGATGAAGAGGGCGCTTCTAAGCATATTGTCGCAGGAGCTAAAAAAGTCCTCATTACCGCACCGGGTAAAGGTTCGGGTGTGGGAACCTATGTCGTCGGTGTCAACGCTCACGAATACGAACACGATAAATACAATGTCATCAGCAATGCCAGTTGTACCACCAACTGTCTTGCTCCTGTCGTCAAAGTGATTCACGAAAACTTCGGCATCATCAAAGGGACGATGACCACCACCCACAGTTACACTGGTGATCAACGCATTCTTGATGCTAGTCACCGGGATCTCCGTCGCGCTCGCGCCGCTGCCGTTAACATCGTTCCCACCTCCACCGGTGCTGCCAAAGCTGTAGCCTTAGTTATCCCCGAAATGAAAGGGAAACTTAACGGTATCGCCCTGCGTGTACCCACTCCTAACGTTTCTGTAGTGGATTTAGTCGCACAAGTGGAAAAAAGCACGATCGCGGAACAGGTAAACGAAGTCCTCAAAGAAGCTGCGGAAAATTCTTTGAAAGGAATTCTCGAATATAATGATTTACCCCTCGTTTCCTCTGATTATCGCGGTGTTGATGCCTCCTCGATCATTGATGCTAGTCTCACCATGGTGATGGGTGGCGATATGGTAAAAGTTATCGCTTGGTACGATAACGAATGGGGTTACTCCCAACGGGTGGTTGATCTCGCTGAAGTCGTCGCCAGCAAGTGGAAAGGCTAAATCAGTGATCAGTAAACAGTAATCAGTGAACAGTGGGCGTTAATTAGGAGTCAGGAGTGGTTAGTGATAACTGATAACTGACTAACTGATAACTGTTAACTGTTAACTGATAAGTGACAAATTCTCACTGAAAAAGCGCCGATAGATTCCCTCTGTCACCAATTGAGCGGTGATTAGGTTAGCTAGGGCAATCATAAACAGGATCAGTATCTGGTAGGAAGCGGCGTTTAAAGGTTCACTTCCTGCCAATACCTGTCCGGTGAACATTCCGGGTAAACTGACTAAACCCACCACCATCATCTGATTGAGGGTGGGGATTAAACTAGCTCGAATCGCCGCTTTTTGATAATCTGCGATCGCCTGTTGAGGGGTTGCCCCCAAACAAAGATGGGTTTCGATTTCTAAACGGTGACTTTTAATCGCACTGCTTAATCTTTCCCCGGCTAAAGAGGCACTATTCATGGCATTGCCTAACACCATCCCCGTCAAGGGAATTAAGTATTGGGGTGAGTACCATTGTTCTGGTTGAATAATTAAAGCGATCGCATAACCTAAAGTTAGACAGCTACTAATCAATAAAGAGCCGAAAACTAGCGGTAATAAGCCTTTATCCCGGCTATCGATGCGATTTTTAGCAACAATAGTCGCAATAGTCATCATCACTGCCAAAATCCCCAGCACTGCTAGAGGATTATCAAGGGAAAAAATAACGGCGATAACGTAGCCTACCACTAATAATTGCAGGATCGATCGACCGGTCGCTAATAATAATTGTCCCTCTAGAGCTAAATTTGACCAACGGGAGAGGAGTAAACAAATACCCATCATCCCCAAAGCCCAACCCAAATCCACCAGATTTAGTTCTACTAATCCATCCATAAAAATAAAAGAAACAAATTACAACGATAGTTCATCTATAAATAGCAAGTTTATAATTATTTTTGACTAATTATCAAAAAAATCGGCTCTAAAACCTCGCCTTAAGGCGAAAAGTTTTTGTAAAGGGAATTTATGCCCCGTTACAAAAACTGCCTCCTGCCTCCTGCCTTCGTTATTCCTTCTTTTCGCCGACAAATCCCGATTAGTCTCTAATTTGAGTGAAAGCGCGTGAGTACAATTCCCCCCGTCGATTTATCCCGTCAATACCAAGTCATCAGCGAAGAAGCTAACCATGCCGTTTTAGAAATCCTCCGTTCTGGGCGCTATATTGGTGGTGAAGTTGTGAGCGAATTAGAACGACAATTTGCTCTCTATCATGGTGTTAGCGATTGTGTCGCCTGTAATTCGGGAACCGATGCCCTTTATCTGGCACTGCGCTCCCTCGGTATTCAAGCGGGGGATGAAGTAATTACTTCTACTTTTTCGTTTATTGCCACCGCCGAAGCGATTAATTTAGTCGGGGCAGTGCCGGTTTTTGTCGATATCGATATCAATACTTTTAACCTCGATGTGGCACTGTTGGCAAAAGCGATTACTCCCCAGACTAAAGCGATTATCCCAGTACACCTTTTTGGGCAATCTGTCAATATGTCTGAGGTGGTAAATTTCGCTCGTTCCCATAATTTATTGGTGATTGAGGATTGCGCTCAAGCAACGGGAGCAGAATGGCATGGGCAGAAAGTGGGGAGTATCGGCGATATTGGCTGTTTTAGCTTCTTTCCCACCAAAAATTTAGGCGGTTGTGGCGATGGTGGCGCAATTACCACCAATAACCCCGAGTTAGCGGCACAAATTCGCATGATTAAAGAACACGGCAGCAAGGTGCGTTATCTCCATGAGGTAATTGGGGTGAATAGCCGCTTAGATGCCATTCAAGCGGTTATTTTGCAAATTAAGCTGAAATATCTCGATTTTTGGAATAATCAACGGATCGAGATTGCCCAACGTTATCGGGAATTACTGCAACCTTTGCCTAATATCACTTTACCTGCCGCTTTAGCCGGAGGTAAGCACGTTTGGAATCAGTACACAATCCTAACGGAAAATCGTGACCAAATTCGGGCGGCTTTGCAGGAAAAAGATGTCCTATCCATGGTTTATTATCCGATTCCCCTACATTTACAGCCGGTTTATCAGTATTTGGGCTATAAAAAAGGCGATTTACCCGTGGCTGAATTGGCCAGTGAAAAAGTGTTATCTTTACCTATGTTCCCCGATTTAAGCTTCGAGGAACAACAACAGGTAGCCTATGCGCTGAAAGATTGTTTGCATAGTTCCTAAGTTATCAGTGGGAATTAGGAATTAGGAATTATAAATTATGAAGTGGGGAGAAAAAAGCTGCCCCCTGCCGACCGCCTCCTCTCCTAATTCCTGACTCCTGACTCCTAACCCCACCAACAGACTTATTCAGCCAACCCTAATTAAGCGGTTAAATCGATTAACTTTTGTTTTAAAGTTTCCAATCCTAGCCGACGAATAGCCGAGATAAAAACAGCTTGGGGGTATTTTTCCTTAGCTATTTCCAAATCGTCGCTTTTTACCTGATCCAACTTATTAAACACCATTAACATCGGACCAGTTTGAATCGGCATCTCCGAGAGGATTTTTAATACCGAGGCAATCTGACTTTCCCAAGCTGGATGGGACAGATCCACCAGATGGAGTAAGGCGTCTGCTTCCGTTACTTCCTCTAAAGTTGCCCGAAAAGCATCCACCAGCGAGGGGGGTAATTCATGGATAAAACCCACCGTATCGGTTAGTAAAAGGGTGTGAGAGACTTGGGTGAGGGGATCGGTAATAGTTAAGCGTCGGGTGGTGGGATCGAGGGTAGCAAACAGTTGATCGGCGGTATAAACTTCGGCAGCGGTGAGAGCATTAATTAAAGTAGATTTTCCCGCATTGGTGTAACCGACGATCGCCACACTGGCTACATCTTGTTTTTGCCGTTGTTTGCGTAAACGGGAACGATGAGCTTGCAGTTGATCCACCTCATCCTGGAGACGGGATAAACGACGTTGAATAGTTCGGCGTTCTGTTTCTAATTTTGTCTCCCCCGGTCCGCGAGTGCCAATTCCTCCCCCTAATCTCGACATAGCTAATCCGCGCCCAGTGAGACGGGGTAAAGTGTATTCTAATTGGGCTAATTCTACCTGTAGTTTACCCGCTTGGGATTGGGCCCGTTGGGCGAAAATATCCAGGATCACCTCGGTGCGATCGACCACTCTCACCCCGATTTGATTCTCTAGATTGCGAATTTGGGCGGGAGAAAGGTCGCGATTGAATACAACTAAATTAGCCCCCGAAGTTTGCACCTGTAGGGCGATTTCTGCCACTTTTCCCGAACCGATCACTGTTTGAGGATGGGGATGATCCCGTTTTTGTCGGGTGACTTGCAAAACTTTGCCCCCGGCGGTATCAACTAAACGTTCTAATTCGCTTAAACCGTCCTCGAACTGGCGATCGCTCATACCGTCGGTGATTAAACCAACCAATAGCACCCGATCTTCGGCTGTATCAACGGTTATAGCGGTAAATTCTCGCTGAAACTCCGCCTCTAGTCCTTCCACTAACTCTAAAAAGTCCTGTTTGCTTAAATCCTCTAGATTTAAGGGAGGGGAGACAGACCAGTATATATTACTATTGACATTTGTTTGACTTTGTGGTATAAGATGCGCCAGATAGACTTGCTCCACATAACCGGTCGCCCCACCACCGCGACGGATCATGCCTGTACCGGTTAGGGTTAAGATCACCAGTGCGTCTAATCTTTGCACAGCCATGGCGGTTAAACTGGATTCTTTTGGCGGTTCCTGCTTGAGTTCCGTGGCGATACAACGAATTCCGCAAAGACGTTCGGAACCGTAGCGGGGTAGTTCCAAGAGAGAAAATTGGGTTTGTCGGGGGGTTCCCACTCCCACACGAATTACCTGGCCGCGACGGTTGATATAGGTGCAGAGGGGTTGATGGATATCGGTACTGATAGCCGCCAGTCTTTGGGCGAATTCTGGGGTGGTGAGAGTATCAATAGGCAAGCGTTCATGGTACAGCCTTTGTAGCTGTTTCATCTGACTGGCTTTCAGTCCCTGGGTATTGCCGAAGATGGTATCGATAGGCTTTCCTCGCAATTAGGATTTTATCTATTATTGTAGCGATTATGAGACTCGCTGCTCCTTGAGGGCGTTTCTCATCAAGATGAAGTGTAACCTAATTTGCTGCTGATTCAGAAGTAGCGATGATGGCTTAACGCTTTACTTTCTTGGCCATTGTAGTCATGGATAAAATACCAAAGGGATACCCAAGGGGATTCTCCATTTTTTTAGAGAACGATAGACTCTCTCTCACTAACCGGAAAACCCGTTGTCGAAAAGTATTATTTAGGGTCTGCTGAAAAAGTTTGTTGGTGGGGGCAGGGTGTGGCCCCCCCCAACCCCGCCACCCCTGCCCCCCCGACCCCCCCGATGTCGGGGGGGCAGGGGGGGTGTAGGGTTTTACCGATTTTGAGGTAGTCAGTTACCTAATTTTCAGGGAAAAAGTCCCGGAATTTTACCTCTGATCACTCCCAGTCCGGTACTTTTTGATTGACAAAAAGTCTAAAAGTCTTACCCAACAAGGTTTTTAGATTTATTCAGCACACCCTAGATAAAAACCAATAACTTCTCCAGTGTTTGTATCAATAGCCAATCAAATATATACCTTGACTTTTTGAGAGAATACGAAGGTTCATATCCCATCACCTTCCACCCTTATCTGACGGGGAACAGCCGCCAATTTATTATTGTTGACATAATTTTGTAACCATAGAAAACCCTACTTGACTATCTTGAGACGGATGATTCATTAGGGGTATTTCTAGACCATTTCTCTACTGTGAGAAGATACCTGGCGATCGCCGCTCTGGAATTAGCCAAGCAAATGCTGATCCTAAATCTGGTTATTAAAAACTGATTATTTATTCTCCCCTACCCCCCCCTTGCCCTAGGGCTGTTTCATTCTCCGAATCTAATTCTTTTTTTGCTACCTTTAATCCCTTATAAGGTAAGCAAAGCACGACGTTTTTAAAAATTTTCAGCTATGTATTTCCGAGAAATCGACTAAAAACGTTGCCAGATAAGGATTTGAGAGAATGACATTTCAGAGAATGAAACGACCCTACTCCAACGGGGGGTTTGGGTAGGGTTGATTCATGAATCAACCCTACCTAGCGGGGGGGTTGCCTTTTGCATGAGTGCATGAGTGCCTGTCCTGATATGTAGCCTATACTCAACGGATTTAGTATGACAGCCTTTTTCTGATCAAGACGAAGTGTAACCTAATTTGCTATGGACGACCGACACCTCGCACCCCACACCCTGCCCCCAGAAAAAATTTTTTCGGCAAACCCTATTTATCCGGTATTGACCTTGAATAGCCATCGTTGCCCCTTGTTTCCTGTCGAGCGGCGAATGATTAATAATTTCTTTGTAAATTGCAAAACAGATAAAAAATTTCTATGAAAAAACTGGCAAAAATTGGCAAGACCAAAAATGCTGATCAGCTTGGAACAACTGAGATAGAGCATCGTCAATCTGGACATTCAAAATGTCACCAACTTGCCGTGATCCCGATGCTAATAGTCAGAGGGAGACTTGCATAATTTCAAAATCTAAGTTAATCTCTCCTAAAAGTCACCTTTAGGTATTTTGACTAAAAAGAAAGTTGCCTAACTTCTACTCTAGCCTCAAGGCTAATGCTGAAAGCTAGAATCATCGGCTTAATCGACTGGCTCTAGCTAACTCTTTACACCACAGGAGGTCTGTTTGAAAGAGACTTTTATCCCCAACCCCATGACATCCGCTACCCCAGAACAGAATTGCACTGCTGAGTCTAACCGAGTCCGTTACTCAGTTGCTCTACTGGGATTAGCACTCTCTCTGGGAGTACCTAGCATTCTCAACTCCACCTCAGAATCAGCCCAGGCCGCCAATTCTGTACCCTTAGAATGGGAAGTGATCGACCTGTCCCAAAAAGCCAAGGATGCGGGTAAAAAACTAAAAGAACCGCAAATAATCCAATCCCAAGCACTTGCTACCGTCAAATTCATCGCCACATCAGTGGTTGAGCATCAGGTAAAACCGGGAGAATCCCTGTGGAGTTTAGCCGACACCTATCAAACCACCCCTACAGCGATCGCTAACCGCAATCATCTCCCCCCCCAATCCGATCTGATTATCGGACAAACCTTAAAAATTCCCACTCCTGAGCAGTTGCCCCCGGCAGCCCCGGCAGCAACTCCTGAGCAGTTGGATAGTTCCTCTGCTAGTCTGCGTCAAACCCGTCAACGTCTCCAAGAAAGTTTGGCCGCCCTACGGACCGAGGAAATCCCCCATCAGTCCGATTCCGGGGAAACAGTAATCGTCACCGAAACTACCGCTCTCGTTCCCGATAATTCGCCAACCACTGTCGAGATTCCCGTTATTGCTCCCCAAGAATCGCCCCGACCAACCAGCCAGGTGATCCCGATTCCCGTTCCCACCCCTGAAAGCGATCGCCCGATAGCCACAATTCCCGTTAATCCTCCCTTAACCAGCAGACCGGAAATTCCCAGCGTTGCCCTACGAAATCCGGCTCCTGTGACTGAAATTCCCGCCGTTCCCAATCCTCGGGTCATAGTTCCCCCAGAAAACCAAGTTTATCGGGTTCGGCCAGGGGATACCTTAAACACGATTGCTCGCGCTCTCGGCATCACCCCCGCCGAATTAGCCAGGGAAAACGGCATTGACAACCCCAACCGGATTAAAGTTAATCAAACCCTAGTGATTCCCGACCGCTCTGCCAACGCTAGAGTTAATCAAAATCTTACTTCCTTGGTCGGCGATCGCCAGAGATTGTCCTTTAACCCCAGCAATCGACAAAATTTGCCCGCCGCAACCGCCACCACGGAGACGGAAGAATTCCCCGAAAATATCACCGGCAGCTATCGGGAAAGATTGCGCCAAGAGGTGGCTAATCTGCGGGAAACTAACCTTTCGGAAACCCAGAAAAGTATCGCTATTCCCGTCGATAATCCCGCAGAAACTGTCGATGCTCGGCAAATAACCCCTAATCCCCAATGGGATGCCCTTCGTTCTCGTTCTAACCAAAGCACCCCCCCACAGATTATCGGTTCGGCTCCTACCAATGTGGAAGAATATAATGATCGCCTACGAATTCCCGTCGGCGAAACCGTAGAACCTTCCCTTCCTCCCCTCGCTAATCCCGATGAGTATTTACCTAATCCCACCCCCATTTTTACCGGCTTTATCTGGCCCACTAGAGGTGTGTTAACCTCCGGTTTCGGTTGGCGCTGGGGCAGACCTCATCGCGGCATCGATATCGCCGGCCCAGTGGGTACACCCGTTGTGGCGGCGGCTGCCGGTGAAGTAATCGCCTCCGGTTGGAATTCTGGCGGTTATGGCAATCTGGTGAAACTGCGTCACCCCGATGGTAGCACCACTCTCTATGCCCATAACAGCCGTCTGCTGGTGCGTCGCGGCCAAACTGTTCAGCAAGGCGAGCCAATCGCCCAGATGGGTAGCACCGGTTTTAGCACCGGCCCCCACCTACATTTCGAGGTTCACCCCTCCGGCCAGGGCGCAGTCAATCCCATGGCTTTCCTGCCAGGCAGACGTTAAAGATGCCCAGAGAGGGAAGATTTTTTCTTCCCTTTTTCGCTCTTGTGCAATTGGGTGATTGTGTGTTATGATTGATAACTGTGTAAACAACGGCTTAGTAGCTCAGTTGGTCAGAGCAGGGGACTCATAAGCCCAAGGTCGGCAGTTCAAATCTGCCCTGAGCCATTTTCGGAAAACCTAAGTGTAGAATTTTAGAAATACAAAATTTTGCTTTTTATCTCGTTCCTAGGTAGAACCTGGGAACGCTCCCTTCGGGTTCTACCTGATCACTGTTCCCCACCAAAGCCCTTTTTTGATTCCTGAAAATTCGCACCCATAAGTATGGGAAAGGACTTGACTTTGGCGGCGGTTTGCGTTATGCTTTTCTTATAATGGGAATCTGTGCAAATTTTGAGGACTGCATATATTACCATTATGAATAAAATCTTTTAAAAATATTATCTCAAAATCTCCCCACAAAAGCAAGCAAAATTTTGCCAATAATTGTTAAGTTTTGTTAAAAAGAAAGGGAGAGAGCGGCCTTTATTTTTTCCCTTGCAGTAAGCCAAAACGAATTAAACCCGACTCGTAACCGCGCCGCATTAACCCTAAAGATAAAGCTCCTTGGATAGTAGTGTAACCGCTTGCTAACAAACCAGCGATCGCATCTGTGCTGAGGGCCGAGTCAATCACCACATCCCAAAAAGCGGCCACCGATAGAGACCAATCATCGGTTTTTAGGTCTCGAAAGCCAATGTCACGGGCAATATCGGCGTATTCTGGCAAAGAAATCACATAGGGGAGACAATAAACCCGATAAATCTCGTTTAATAGTTTAATCTCCCCTTCCGTTAAATTACCGGCGAGGGAAGTGGTGGGACGATGACACCAAGTGGCCATCAAAAAAGTGCCCCCGGGCTGCAAAACCCGATAACATTCCCGCAGAAATTGCCTTTTATCGGGCATATGTTCGCCACTTTCCAATGACCAGACCAGATCAAAATTATCGTCAGGAAAAGGGGTTTTTAGGGCATCAGCCACACAAAAACTGACTTGTCCTTCTAAATTGAACTCTTGCGCTCTTTGGCTGGCTCTAGCGGCTTGTACTGGGGATAGGGTAATCCCCACCGCTTGGCTGTGAAATTTTTCGGACAGATAAAGACTACTGCCACCAATGCCACAACCTAGATCGAGAATCTGATTAGCACTGGTGACATCACCCCAAGTTAATAATTCTTCTATTAAATCAATTTGTGCCTGACGGCGATCGAGTTTAATCTTGCCGCCCCGACCGTAGTAACCATGGTGCATATGTTCGCCCCAAATCCTTTCCCATAGTCCACTAGAGGAGTCGTAAAAATCGGCTATTCGTTGCTCAAGTTCCATGGTGATTTCCTAGTTAAGAGAGGCACTCTTGCCAGAGATTAGCCAGATATGTTATACCAAATCCTGTTTAAAAAGTACAGCAAAGTGGGAAGTGGCAAGTGGGTTTTCAAAGTTCGATGTGTTTTACTTTATCTTAATATCATTCGATCTTGTTCGACTTTATCTTAATATCATAGGTTCCGATTTTTGCAAGAGGTCTTATGATTAAGGCAGGATTAAAACTACTGGCTGTTTTGATGTTTAGTATTTTTAGCTTCAATGGGGTGGTCTTGGCCGAGGAAGCACCCAAGCTATCTGGTTATCAGGCAGATTTAAGCCAAACATCTGTTTCTGGCCTTTCATCAGGGGCTTTCATGACGGCTCAATTCCATGTGGCCTACTCAGATAGGCTGGTGGGAGCAGGTATAATTGCTGGCGGTCCTTTTTTTTGTGTAGGTTCTTACGAGACGGATCCAGAGCAATTTTTCGAGCAAGCGACATCAACTTGCATGAATCCTCTGACTGAGTCAGTAGGACCGGATGGGAAAAGATTATTTAAAAAAGCGCAAGAACTGGCCAGTGCCAACAAAATTGCCGATCTCAACAACTTAAAAGATGATCGGGTCTATCTATTCAGTGGTTCAAGTGATCGCGTAGTTAAAACTGTCGTCGTTGACAAGGTAAAAGATTTTTATCAAGCTGCCGGCTTGCCCTCAGAGAATATTAAATACGACAAGAATATTAATGCCGGTCATGGCATAATTGTCGAGGAGTCTAGGGTGTCATGTTCAGATACTAAGTCACCCTTTATAAACGACTGCGATTTCATGCAATCCCATCGGATTTTAGAGCATATTTATGGCAAGTTGAATCCACCAGTTGAATCTAATAGATTAAGTGGCCAGATTATTCGGTTTGACCAGAGCGAGTTTATTGACGGTAAAAAGACGAGTATGAGTCGGGAGGCTTATGTTTATGTACCTGAAGCCTGTAAAAAAGAAAGCTGCAAAGTTCATGTAGCTATTCATGGTTGCAAACAGGGGGCAACGGAAATTGATGATACTTACTACACTAAAACCGGTTACAATGAAATAGCTGATACCAACAGGATAATTGTCTTATATCCCCAGGTTGAACCGTCAGCATTAATCCCTTACAATCCCCAGGGATGCTGGGATTTTTGGGGATATTCTAGTGCAGATGCAGATAATCCTGTCTTTTATACTAGAGAGTCTCCCCAGATGAGGGCAATTGTCGCTATGTTAGAACGGTTGGCCGAACCGCGCCCTCAATAATTCAATCTTTTTGCTGGCACAGACAGAGAAATACATTAAGCAGTTTACGAGGAAACTACCATGCAAAACGAGCTAGTTAAACAGTGGATTGACTCGAACAAATTGGCAATAGAGTCCTTCAAGAATATTACGGCCACTAATGTGAACGCGATGGATGCCATGTTAACAAGTTTTGTTAACCCCAGCGCCTTCGCCGAACTAAGCAAGGGTTATCTAAGCTTGACCAAAGAATTGGGGGAAGTTTATACTGATAGTATTAATGAACTATTTCAAAGCCAACTGAAGCTGGTGAATTTACAGGCAACCTCTGAGTCTTTTAAGGACTTGGGTGAAATTTATGTCAGTTCGATGACCAATATCGGACTAAAGCAAGCAGAATTGATGAGCCTGTATCTAGAAACTACAGCCAAGTATCTAGAGATATTAAAGGGTGCTCAAAAAGTAGATGATCTATTCAATGTCCAAACCAGTATTTTTAGCGAACTTCAAGAAAAGTTGAAGGGGAATATGCTCGAAACAATGGGAGTTCTTAACTCTATCAATACTGCTCTGGATAATTGGACTCAAAAAAGCCTTGACGCATTCGCATCTGATGAGACTATCAATGGCTAGGTGGGGTGAAGACAATCAAACCCGACAGCAACCCCGAAGATCGTGTCAGAATAGATCAGTGTAGTCACTGATGATCTTTGAGAAAAATATTTATATGTTAGGACGGGACAGCTACGATTTAATCATTGTCGGGGGCGGTATAGTCGGGACCACCCTAGCGGTGGCCTTAAAAAATACAGGATTAAATATCGCTATGATCGAGGAACGTCCCCTAGAGGTGGCCGCCTGCCGTCGTCAAGCTTATGCCCTCTCGCTGATGTCCAGCAGGATTTTTACAGGCTTGGGTATCTGGGATAAAATCTCGCCCAGTATCGGTAAATTTCGTCATATTCGCCTTTCCGATGCCGATTTTCCGATTTTTGTCCCCTTTGTGGTCGATGAGCTAAAAACCGATTATTTGGGCTATGTGGGCGAACATCAAGTAATTTTAACCGCCCTGCACAAGGCCAGCCAAGATTGCGATCGCATTGACTGGTTATCCCCTGCTAAAGTGTTAGAAGTGGAGTACGGAGCAGAAACAGCCACTGTCACCCTGGCAGAAGCCGGTCAAACCCGAAAAATCACCACAAAATTAGTTATCGGGGCCGATGGGGCCAAATCCGCTATCCGGCAAGGGGCGCAAATTAAAACCAAAGGTTGGAAATATTGGCAATCCTGTGTCGCTTTCACCATTAAACATCAACTCGATCGCAACGATACCGCCTTTGAAAGATTTTGGCCCACCGGTCCGATGGGCATTTTACCGCTCCAGGGTAATCGCTGTCAGATCGTTTGGACAAATCCCCATGAAGAAGCGAAAAAACTGCAAGAAATGCCCGAAGCGGAATTTATCAAGAAATTAGAAGCATATACGGGGGGATTACTGGGAAAAATAGCATTAGTTAGCCCCCGCGCTCTCTTTCCCGTACAGTTAATGCAGAGTGATACTTATGTGAAACCCCGACTGGCTTTAATTGGTGATGCCGCTCACTGTTGTCATCCCGTCGGTGGTCAAGGTTTAAATTTAGGCATTCGCGACGCTGCCGCTTTAGCGCAGGTATTAAAGGAAGCAGCGGAAAAGCAAGAGGATATAGGAGCGCTTTCTACCCTAAAATCCTACGAAAAATGGCGTAGATCGGAGAATTTAGCGATTTTAGGCTTCACAGATTTTCTTGATCGTCTGTTCTCCAATAACTGGCCGCCCATCGTTCTCATCCGTCGTCTCGGATTGGCAATGATGCGCGGTTTTCCCCCGTTAAAATTGTTTGCCCTGCAATTAATGACGGGATTAAAAGGACGTATTCCCCAATTAGCTAGATAGCTGGCCACTAATTCCGGGGATGGGGGAGAAAGGAAGAAAAAAAAAGCTTGCAAAATGCTGCGATTATCGCTATGATGGTTAAGGTTCAATATCGGGGCGTAGCGCAGCTTGGTAGCGCACTACTTTGGGGTAGTAGGGGTCGTGGGTTCGAATCCCGCCGCTCCGATTGCAGAAAAACAGAGAGTTAGGTAGGGATGCAACCAATCCCTACCTTGTCCTGTTTACTGGGAATTCTCTTAATTTATCAGCGTTCCTGATCAAGTTAGTTCACCATTAAGATCACTGCTCTAGTCGAAAATGTCTCATCAAATATCAGCTTACGGTTCCTGGAAATCGCCGATTACCTCCGATCTAATTGTGGCAGCATCGATTAGTCTTGGCGGTGTAACTCTAGATGGAGAAGATATTTATTGGTTAGAAGGCAGACCACAGGAAAAGGGGCGAAATGTTTTAGTTAAATTAAACCCCGACGGCACAACTACAGACATCACTCCAGGGCCTTTTAATGTGCGAACTCGTGTCCATGAATACGGGGGAGGTTCCTATCTAATTGTTGCGGGAATTATCTATTTTTGTAATTTTGCTGATCAAAGAATTTATCGCCAAACTGCTGGTAGTTTACCCCAACCTCTGACCCCAGAAAATTCCTGTCGTTATGCGGATTTAATTCTCGATAAATTTGGCAATCGTTTAATCTGTGTTTGTGAAGATCATAGCAAAAAAGATCGAGAACCAGTTAATAGTATTGTTAGCATCGATGTGGATACGGGAAAAATAAAAACTTTAGTATCTGGCGATGATTTTTATACCTCTCCTAGCTTAAGTGCCGATGGTTCTCGATTAGCTTGGATTAGTTGGAATCATCCTAATATGCCCTGGGATAGTTCTTTTCTTTGGGTGGCCGATATTAATAATCTTTATTTGAGTAATATTCGGGTCATTGCTGGTGGTGAAAATGAGTCGGTGTGTGAACCGCGCTGGTCCGCCGATCAACATTTATATTTTACCAGTGATCGCAATAATTTCTGGAACTTTTATTGCTTTAACCACGATGAACAAATCGAACCAGTTCTCGAACCGATAGAGGCTGAATTTGCCTATCCTCATTGGGTTTTTGGTTTATCTAACTACGGTTTCGCCGGGGAATCAAAGATTATTTGTAGCTATACAAAAGATGGTCGTTGGTATTTAGGAAGTATCGATACTGTTAATCGAGAATTCCCAGAAATTATCACTGCTGATACTAACATTTCTTCCCTACAAGTTAGCGATAACAAAATAGTTTTTATTGGCGGTTCTTTCAAGGAAGTAACGGCGGTTGTCTCAATGGATTTAGCCACAGGAACGAGAGAAATTCTCAAATCTTCCAGTAATTTAACTATTTCTAGCGATTATTTCTCGATTCCGGAAATGCTCGCTTTTCCCACCAGTCAGGGACTAACGGCCTATGCTTGGTATTATCCCCCTAAAAATCCCGATTATACCGCCCCCAATGGCGAATTACCGCCCCTTTTAGTCAAAAGTCACGGTGGACCGACGGCCGCGGCGACCTCTAGTTTAAGTCTGCGGGTGCAATACTGGACCAGTCGCGGCTTTGGCTATCTAGATGTCAATTATGGCGGTAGTACGGGTTATGGTCGTCAATATCGTCAGCGTTTGCTGGGAAATTGGGGAATTGTCGATGTGGAAGACTGCATCAACGGGGCAAAATATTTGGTTAATCAGGGATTAGTCGATGGGGAAAGATTGGCAATTTCCGGAGGCAGCGCCGGTGGTTATACAACTTTAGCGGCCTTAACTTTTCATGATACTTTTAAAGCAGGAGCTAGTTATTACGGAGTTAGTGATTTAGAGGTTTTAGCCAACGATACCCATAAATTCGAGTCGAGATATTTAGATAAATTGGTGGGACTTTATCCTCAAGAAAAGGAAATTTACTATCAGCGATCGCCTATTCATTTTACCGCTCAGTTATCCTGTCCGGTGATCTTTTTCCAAGGTTTAGAAGACCGAGTGGTTCCACCCAATCAAGCGGAAATGATGGTAGAAGCTTTAAAAGCGAAAGGTTTACCCGTTGCTTACGTTCCCTTTGCGGGAGAACAACACGGATTTCGTCAAGCTGAATCGATAAAACGAGCATTAGATGCAGAATTTTATTTCTATTCCCGTCTCTTTGGTTTTACTCCTGCTGATAATTTAGAACCCGTAGAAATTAAGTAGTCGTGCCAAATTAATTTCCTAGGTTCGAGAGGCGCTGAGGCCAATTCAAGTCTGAATTGCATCACTGTCTGAGGCAAGAAGCTGCTATACCTATCCCTAACTCATAGTTATAAACAGCCGCCAAAAGGTTAACTCTTAAACTATATCTTCGACGACGATTCCGATATTTACAGGATAAGATTTTCAAGATTTTGAGTTTCCTATTTAGGGCTTGCTGAATAATGGTAAAACCCTAAATAAACTAAAATCATGGCCTCTGCCTTTCCCACAACAGAAACAGATAATTTTCTCTGTATTTTTATCAGCTACTAATTGGGATTTTAAAGTATGATAACCTCTTTTACCCCCCAAAAAATCTTTCTGTTTCTTTTGAGGGCGTTCACATAGTAAGTAACTAAATTAATTTTTGCAACCAAAGTTAACCAAAGTTGACCACTTAAGAAAAAAATCCATAAAATTCCCCAAATCATTATCCAGTCTAACTTCCAGACCATCCACACTCTCGCAAAAATCCTTAATCCTTAACTTGGGAAAAATCCCCAACTTTACTATCTTAAGCCCAAACTTTGTCAAAATATCCTGACAATCTCCCCCCACTCCGACCCCCAAACTTGGTGTTGCTAATTTGAGATATGAATCTTCTCTTGTGGGATTTTTAAAACCTAGACCCAAACTAAATTTTGGATACGATGCACAGTTGGCATTCATACCTTGATTCAGCAACGTCTCTGTGGGCAAAAATTGCTATTAACTACCCGGAGGGGGAATTACAGGAATTTCGATCCCGTCCGGTGCTAAGGGGGGAGGTGTGGGGGTTAGTTCTGGCTGGTCAGCAGGTTCAGGTGTACTAACTAAGGGAATATTTTCCACCACGGGAAGACGGGGAGTGATTGGTTGGGAAAACATCGCTTGAATTGCCGCTTTTCTGGTTTCTTGAGGTTCCAAAGCTTGCTGCCAGAGACTTTCATAAAAGAAGAAAATCACCCCTAAACCCCGTTGACGAGCAGCCAATACCTTTTCTTCAATCAAGGGTAGGGCAATCGGTCGATTGCGTAAACCGGTTAAAACCCCCACACCGGTGGGTATCGTTTGCTGGGTTTCCTGAATTTCGGGACGCTCTATTTGTTTGAGAAAACTGGGCAGATCGGGACGATAAACCTGTACGATCAACTCATCGACTAATCCTTGCCGCACCCAACCGAGCCAATCCTGTAAATGACCATTATAGGCGAATTCGTAGGGATTAGGGGCGATCGAAAGCAGTATATTCGGTTTAACTGCCTCAATTGATTCTTTGAGATTAGCCAGAAAAGCAGTGATTTGATCGGCCCGCCATTTTGTCCATTCGGGATCCCGGGGGTTAGCTGGGGGCGTTTTTTCGGTTTCCTGTTGATAAAGGGCGATAGTATAGGGATCATAGCCGAATTCGTTGGGTAAACTCAGATGATCGTCGAATTGGATGCCGTTAATATCGTATTGTCCCACCACTTCCAAGACTAATTCCCGCAGAAAATTCTGCACCTCGGGACGGAAAGGATTCAACCACACCACCTCACCGGCTGCCCCCACCCAAGTGGTCCCTCCGTCGCGTTTTTGGGTTAACCAGTCCTGATGTTTTAAGGCTAATTCCGAAGTGGGAGGGGCCATAAATCCGAATTCAAACCAAGGAATGACCAATAATCCCCTTCCACGGGTTTGTTCCACCAATTCTGCCAAGATATCTTGTCCCTGCGCTCCCGTAGGCACAAAAGGCTGTATTCCTTCCCGTTTGGCGATCGCACTAGGATAGAGAGCATAACCGGAATTCCAGACCACGGGATAGATAGCATTAAAATTAAGATTAACTAATTGCTCGATCGCCTGTTGTCGTTTATCCCTGTCCATCAGCATGGCTGTGTCGTTGGTGGTGATCCAAACACCGCGGATATCAGGATCTCGACTTTGAGAGAAAGCAGCGGAAAAATAGCCTAATAGTAGGACTATGAGAAAAGATGCTAAGAATAGTAGTATAGGGAGCTTTTTAAGAATTTGCCGCCAAGCGCTGGTCGGAATTAGAAAAGTCATTTCTTTAAGGTGAAGATTAACGGTTTTAACTGGTTATAATACCAGCTTTGCTCAAATATTTCAGGCTAGATTGACCCAAAATATATATTTACCTATTTCTTCCTTCGCCACAATTGACCTTGAGGATAGAAATAATCAAGACGAATATCGAATTGATCTAGGGCCAGTAATAACCGATTGGAAGGACGAAAAAGAAATAAGTTGACCCGGGGAATTTCTAGGACTTCTTTTAACTTATCGGTATCGGGGTTAGTGGTAGTCAGGAAGTATTGTACATCAGCATTAAGACGATAATTAAGGGAAAGCAAATCACCTAAGTTAGTCCAGTCATTACCTTCGTCGCTGATAACAATGGCCTTAGGTACAGCATTGATTTTTCTGGCAACTTCGCCATTCCAATAACTAGGAACTTTTGCCCAACTGGTTTCGGAAAGAGCATTATTGAAGTTCGATATTATACTAGCAGTTAACAAAAAAGTCAAGATAATTTTACCGAAAATTTTGTCTTGATTAAGCAATTGTGACAAGAAAAAAGCCACAGTTATATAGATAGTAGGAAAAGTCGCAATTAGATAGCGGGTAACAGTTGATCTAGTGGTGGTCAAAATTAGATCGGGAATGACTAAAGCTAGGAAAGGTACTAGGGTTGAGGTAATCAGAAAAGTAAAAGCTATGGGGTTATTGTAGCGATAAACTCGCTCAAAAGCATAGATAGTTAAGATTAAAAAAATTAGTCTATATATATAGGTGAAGATGTTATTAAAACCAAAATCGCTATCGCTAAATGGAGAAGTAAAAGTTAAGAGCCATAATTTACCGAACAATCCCCAATCGAGATAGTTAACGGCAGCCCAACTGGTGGAGTTAAAGGCCCTTTGAGAGTTAGTTAAAAAAACCTGTAACCAGGGTATATAGAAAATTATCATTGTTAACCCAGATAACAGGAAAAATATCAAGTTATTTTTTCGCTCTGGTTTCATAACAAGATACCAAATTATCAAGGTTGCTTGAGCAAATAAGTTGAGAATAAAAAAGAGATGAGTGTAGAGTCCGAGAGTATTAGCGACGGTGTATAAAGACCAATTAACAAGAGTTCTTTTTTTGAGGCATTTTAACAGCAGTAATTGACTGATTATCGTTAACAAAACTAAAAGACTATACTGACGAGACATTTGAGCAAATATTATATCAACTGGAGAGAGTGCCAATAAAATTACTGCTAAAATTCCCGTTAACTTTGCTGTAAATAATTCTAGAGATAGATAGTAAATAAATGGCAGAGAGAGCAGACTAAAAACAATTGCTAAACTGCGGGAAGAAGCGGGAGAAAAACCGAATATTTTTTCCCAATAGCGAGAGATAATAAAGTATAAAGGTGGGTGCTGAGGGTCTTCTTTAGCGAGAGATTTAATCGTATTAAAAACATGACTTTCGGGTTTCAGTTGTTGAAATTTTCCTAATTCTATGGTAGATAAAAGACGGTTTTGAAAGATAGTATCAGCGATTTCCTTTGCTTGATAACCAGTGGTTCTAATGGTGGTGTAGGATTCATCATGCCAATAGATTTTTTTATCGATATTCGCAAAACGAAAAACCACACCGAGAGTTAGGATAATTGCCAAAAGTATTAAGAGCCAATTGGGAGTTTTATAATTAATAGTTGCTTTCATTTTAATAATTAGAGCGACTTTGTTTAAGATTAAGAAACTTGGTAAATTCTGGTTGAAAAAGTAGCTTAATTGTGCCAGTAGGACCATTACGATGCTTAGTAATAATTACTTCAGCCACACCTCGATCGGGACTATCGGGGTTATAATATTCATCTCGGTATAACATCATAATTAAATCCGCATCCTGTTCGATACTATTATGAACGATGATATTATTGGCAATAAAATTATGCAATTTATCTACTGTTAAATCATACACTTCTGTCTCTCCATCCGCTTGAATTGCCATAACTTCATCCCAATTAAACCTTAGGTCTGAATTACTCAGAGAGCGAGGTAAAGCGATATAATTACCGATATTTAATTCATCTAATCTTTGCCAACCGTGGACAGTCAAAAATTTATGATTGGCTGTAGCTCTAATCGTGCGACCTAAACGAGTTGTTAATCGAAAAACTGGCTTAAATCCTGTGGAAAAGACCTTAGTTACCAGTGCTTTTTCTAATTTCATTGTTTCCTCATTAAGAGCAAAAACCGTAAAATTAGAGCAATTCACTAACTGACAAATTGGCACTTTAGCACGAGGAGCGGCTAACTCAACTAAACTATCACCCGCTAAACATCCCGACTCGCGTAAATCGGACATCATCGGTCTTTTATTATTGCGAGATTCCACAGCGCGACTTAACTGAGAAAGAGCAATTACCGGAGCATGAATTTCTCTCGCTAAACCCTTAAGACTGCGGGTAATTTTGGAAATTTCCTGAACGCGATTATCACCTCCCCCTTCCATTAATTGCAGATAATCGATTAAAACTAATCCCATTTGCCCCTTTTTTTCTGCCTGTAAACGCCGCACTTGGGAACGCATTTGAATTACACTTAAATTGGCACTATCATCGATATATATGGGCAAATTTAATAACTTTTCTAGTCCCCCAAGAACCTTTTCTAAATCATTTTGTCCCAAACGTCCCGATCGAATCCGATTACTTTCGATTTTAGCCTCATTCGATAACAAACGTTGGGCCAATTGTTCCTTAGACATCTCCAAACTAAAAACCGCCACAGGTAAATTCTGTTGAGCGATATTATAGGCAATATTAAGAGCAAAAGAAGTTTTTCCCATGGAAGGCCTACCCGCGATAATAACTAAATCCGAGGGTTGTAAACCACTGGTCATCGCATCGAGATCATAAAATTGAGTTTCGATACCGGGTAGAGTGGTGGTCTCCTGCATTTTCTCAATTTCGTTAAAAGTTTCAATTAAAGTATCCCCCAGAAAAATTAAACCCTCTTGGGGTCGTTTTTGGGTGAGACGAAAAATCTTTTGTTCCGATTCATCGAAAACATTTTCTAATTCTAGCGTCGTATCCCTAGCTAATTCGATAATTTCTCCCCCAGTGGAAATTAACTGACGACGCATATATTTATCCATCACTAATTCCGCATAGCGATCAATGTTAGCAGCCGAGACAGTGCGCTCAATTAATTGTAACAATCGCGGCATTCCCCCGATTTCTTCCAGCAGATGATTATCCTGTAACCAACTGCTAACCGTCATTAAATCCGTCGGTTTTCCCTTCCCTTGTAAAGCAAGCGCCGCACGATAAATATCTTGATGGGTTTTCACATAGAAAGCTTCTGGAATTAAAAAATCACTGATTCTACCTAACGCTTTTGGATCTAGTAAAATACCACCTAAGATAGATTCTTCCGCTTCAATATTTTGGGGGGGGAGGGATTGATCGCTAATCATTGTCAATGCTGACCGTGCTTTATCATTAAGTAGGGAGGCACAATTATTTGTAGGATGGGTTAGCGGTAGCGTAACCCATGCGGACGTTGGGTTTCATGCTTCAACCCAACCTACGTTCATCTTATATTTAATTCCACCCACCCAC
>NZ_JADBUE010000319.1:0-3826 GCF_020245805.1 Microcystis sp. M179S2
ACGGAATCGCTCTACTCCAGATACAGTCAACGGTACAGCCATTTTCAAGGGAAAAATGTACCCAGTAGCCTCTTTTCAATTTTTTCTGAGAAGCGACCTGCAGTAAGGGTTTTGTTAATTTTTTAGTATTTATGTATGGGGTAAGTCCAGATATAGGGTAAATTTTCTTAAAAAACATTATTCATATAACAATTATCTTATGGATATCGAACTATGCCTACCCACGACATCATCGACAATCGCCAGCAAAAATTAGTCGATAACATCAACCAAATTCTCCACTCTTCAGAAGCCGCTCATTTTGCCGTCGGTTACTTTTTCCTCTCCGGCTTTACTGCGATCGCACCTCGTCTCGCCACTATCCAACAAATGCGCCTCCTGATTGGCAACACCAGCAACAGGGAAACCATCGAACAATTAGCAGAAGGCTACCGCCGCTTAGAATTAATTAAAGACCATCTAGAGGCACAAGAATATCCCAAACGGACAGAACGCAAGCAGATGGCAACAGAAACCGCCGACAATATTCGTTCCAGCGTCGAACTGATGGACCAAACAGATCAAGCAGAAACCTTAGTAAAAAATCTGGTTCAAATGATTGAAGAAAAACGCCTTCAGGTGCGAGTTTATACTAAAGGGCGACTCCACGCTAAAGCCTATATCTTCGACTACGGGACAATTTATAACCAGCAGGGACAACCTTTGGAACGTCAAGAAAAAGGCCTTGCTATCGTTGGTTCTTCTAACCTTACTTTATCAGGAATTTCCCACAATACCGAACTTAATGTTATCGTTCACGGTAATGAAAATCATGCCAGTTTAACAGAATGGTTTAACCAACTTTGGCAGGAAGCAACAGAATTTGATGAAACACTGATGCAGTCTTTACAACAGTCTTGGGCGATGATGCCAGTACGTCCCTACGACATCTATATGAAAACTCTCTATATGCTCGTGCGCGATCGATTGACAGAAGAAACTGCCAGAGAAATGATGATAGATAACGAAATTACCGAGAAACTAGCAGACTTTCAAAAAGTAGCAGTTAACCAAGCTGTTAAACTCATCCGCGAGTATGGGGGTTGTTTCGTTTCCGATGTGGTAGGACTAGGAAAAAGCTTTATTGGTGCTGCCATTGTCAAACGCTTTGAACAAGTAGAAAAATCCCGCCCCCTCATTATTTGTCCAGCGCCACTGGTGGAAATGTGGGAACGCTACAACGAAATTTATCAACTTAACGCCCGCGTTTTATCGATGGGATTCCTGCGGGAAGATGAAACCAGTGGCATCAGAGTTTTATTAGAAGATTTTAAATACAAAGATCGAGATTTTATCTTAATTGATGAAAGTCATAACCTGCGGAATGTTGCAACCCAAAAATATAAAATTGTCGAAGCCTTTTTAGCAGCTGGGAGACAATGCTGTTTTCTGACAGCAACTCCTCGTAATAAAAGTGCTTGGGATATTTATCATCAGATTAAACTTTTTCATCAAGATGATAAGACAGATTTACCCATAGATCCGCCCGATCTAAAAGAATATTTTCGATTAGTAGAGAAAGGGGAAAAACAGTTACCTGACTTGTTATCTAACATCTTGATCCGGCGCACTCGCAACCACATTTTACGCTGGTACGGCTTTGATGCCAAGACTAATAAACCCGTAGATGCAGACAATTTCAAGGATTATTTAAACGGAAATCAACGCGCTTACGTTATTGTGGGCGGTAAGCATCAGTTTTTTCCCAAAAGAGAACTACAAACCATTGAATATAGTATTGAAGATACCTATCAAGGACTTTACCAAGAACTGCGCCAATATTTAGGGAAATCTCGCCAACGACAACCAGCCAACCCTCGTAAAAATGAACTTTGCTATGCTCGTTATGGTTGGGGAAATTATGTATTACAAAATAAGCGCAAACAAGAACCATTACTCAGTTTACAAACTGGGGGAGCAAATTTAAGAGGACTGATGCGAGTTCTGCTATTCAAACGCTTTGAATCTAGCGTTTATGCTTTCCAACAAACTGTTAAGAAATTACTGCAAGTCCATCAACGCTTTCGAGAAGCTTTACGCCAAGGAATTATCCCCGCCGGAGAAGAAGCTCAGGCAATTCTCTATGAGCCAAACAATGGGGAAGAACAAGACATTATCGATGCCTTGAGTCAGGCATCTGGGAAGTATGATCTAGCTGATTTTGATGCCCCAAGATTGCAGAAACACCTCGAACATGACATCCAATTGCTAGAGAAAATTTTGCACTTAGTTGAGCCAATTACCCCAGACAAAGACGCTAAATTACAAACCCTTAAAAGCTGGTTGAATAAACCTCCGCTGCAAGATAGCAAGTGCCTCATCTTTACTCAGTATGCTGATACCGCCTATTACTTGTATCAAAACCTCAATCCTAACGGCGATCGAGACGATCTAGAAGTCATCTACAGTGGCGATAAAGATAAGGCGCAGGTAGTGGGAAGATTTGCCCCCAAAGCCAACAAATACTATAAATTACAACAGGGAGAGTCGGAAATCAAGACTTTAATTGCTACCGATGTTTTAGCCGAAGGTTTAAACCTACAAGATGGCAACCTGATTATTAATTATGACCTGCATTGGAATCCCGTCCGACTTATTCAAAGGTTTGGTCGGATTGATCGGATTGGCAGCGAGAATGATGTGGTTTACGGCTTTAATTTTCTCCCAGAGACGGGATTAGAGCGGAATCTAGGATTACGACAAAAACTCAAAAACCGCATTCAAGAAATTCACGAAACCATCGGTGAGGATGCGGCAATTCTCGACCCAACAGAACAGCTTAACGAAGAGGCTATGTATGCGATTTATGAAAAAAGTGGTAGTCATCAATTAAGTTTGTTTGAAGATGAGGGAGAATTTCTCGACCTCAATGAAGCCGAAGAAATTCTCAGACAACTCCAGCGAGAAAATCCGGCTGAATACGAACGGATAGCTAACCTGCCTCATGGCATCCGAACGGCTCGCTTTTCTCTCAATAAGGGCATAATTGTCTTCTGTGAAGCTTCTTACCCGAACCGCAAAGATTGGAAGGGCTACCAGCAATTATATTGGCTCGATGAACAGGGAGAGATCAGATCAAAAGATACTGCCCGCATTTTAGGAATGCTCAAAACCAACCCAGAAGAAGCAGCACTGCCGCTGCCCAAAAATTACAACCAAGCAGTCATGCAAGTCAAGGTGAAATTTGCCCAAGAAGTCCAACACCGCCAGTCTGAACGGGAGTACAGCCGTTCTCTGACTCAAGCACAGCGATACATCTTGCGAGAATTGGGACTGCTGTTCAAAACCACGCAGGATGAAGAAATCCGCAAGCAGGTTAACCTATTAGAACAGGCCTTTCGCCAACCGATTACCACTGTACTCAAGCGCGAGTTAAACCTGATTAAGCGCCGTAGCCTGACAGGAGAAGCTTTGTTTAGCGAACTGAAGAAATTATATAGCCAACATGAGATGCGGGACTGGTTAGATCGCCGCCGCTTGCAAGGTGAGGAGCAACCAATTCCCATCATTATTTGCAGTCAGGCTTTAGTTTAGAAACGGCGATCGGTCAAGGTATAGGATTAAGTTAGGGGCAAAAATCCCCCAGCACCATCTCTAAAGTAGTGAGAAAAAGCTACAATTAATCAATCCTAAAATACCGGGAAAAAGTCATGACAGCCCTAGACATTATCCCAGAAGTTACCTGTCCCCCCACAGATTTATGGAGTGATGAACCACCATTGGAAAGTGATCTACACCTGCAACAGATCATCATTCTCCTTAGTTGTCTAGAATTATTATGGCGCGA
>NZ_JADBUE010000032.1:0-17581 GCF_020245805.1 Microcystis sp. M179S2
ATCTATGGCTACAATCTTCCCATGATTGCCTTCCTCGACTTGGGGGCGCACCTGAGATTGATAAATCTCATTACCACGTCGAGCGAATTCTTCTTTGCTGTAGCGGAGTTGATTAACTGTCATTGTCCTGACCCCGTTGCAACTTTTGCCCCTCTATTTTAACCTAAACATTGGCAATCTTCGCTAACATTCCCCAACTGGGACCACAAAGGCTGCATCGCACTTAGACTCACAGTTTCAATCAATGTGCATGGTGCGTTCCCCAAAATCGATCGCTGAAGCGGTAGAAGTTGTTTTAGGGAACGCACCCTACAAGATTGCGCTCTGCTACGCAGTGCCTTTGGCATCGCACTATATTAATCTGTGAAGTCACACAGCAACAGGCAACTTTGAAAATTCACCAATATTTCAGCTAACGGTGAAGTTAGGTTAAGCGAGTTTGCAAGAAAAGAAGTCGAATTATTGAACCGATTTGATTCATTGAAGTCTACTTATTAAATCACCACGTCGAAATGTTGCAGATAGCTGCTGCAAGGAAATCTCTTGTTCTCCATAAAGATACTGAAGTGCCTGTTTAATATCCTGTAATGAAGCATTAAAGTAACTCTCCCCATTTTGATCAATAAGCATTTGGGCTGATTGAAAATTTTGATGACTAATATCTTTCATCTGAACTTTCATATCAGCCAAAAGTTTTTGTCCCATCTGCATTGCAATAAAGCAGGAAGCATAGCGGACAAAATCTGGGTCAGTAGACTCAGGTCTTTTGCGGCGGTTTTCTGCAATTCTGTAAAGCTGAACAGCTATTACGATTTGCGCTCCATTTAATTGGTCAGTAAAGATTGTATCATACAGTTTCCCAAAATGTTCACGAGAGAAAAACTTTGCTTGATGAGGTTTTCTTCGCCAAACGGATAATACTGCCTCAGCAGCTACTCCTGAAGTAATATCAGCAGAGCGAGTAGGAGTATTGGAACGTTTAGTCCTGTAGTTAAATCCTAATTGCTCAATATCCTTTTCCAATATTTTCTGGCGCTCATCATTAGCACGTAAATCTTTGAGACCTACTGGATTTTGGCTATTGGTTGCGTAGGTAATTCTTTGAACTAAACCTTCATTTTCACGAGGCAATTGATAGAGTCTTAAAAGAACAAAAGCTTGGGCATTTTGATGAATTAAATCTGGTTCTCGCAAGGTTTTAAATATGGTCATACACGTTTGACCACCGTTAATGATTTGTAAATTCTCAACACGCACTTTGTAATCGCCATCTTGCAATGCGTTGTATGAGAAACTATCACAAATCAACGTGACCCCGTTATTATAAAAGTAAAAATTGTTTTTTTCATCGCTAGTTAAAGTATGACGGATACCCTCATTTACGCGATTTCCTTGTAAACCCAAGTAGCGACGAATATTGCGCTCTAATAAACGTTCTCCATGTCGCTCTATAAGTGTGGCAATTTCTGTCACCGAAATTCTACCCAACAGTACTCGGCTAAACTCCATATCTTCCACAATAGCTTTGCCACTTAGCTGCAAAGTATCTTTTACGGGTTTAGAAGCTTGAAGAATTTTGACTAAACGCTCGTGATTAACATATTCCCATGTCACCTGATCTCCAAACTCAGCACGATCAATAGCCTCTTGAGCCGATAAATTCCATTTCAGCCCATTGTTGCAAGCTATTGTCCGAACTTGGGGAATATAGCCATCCCGGATTAGGCTACGAGCTTCTTCCACTTTCACAAGCAGTCGTTGATTAATATGTTCTAGTTTGGCTGCTGGATTAAATAAGTAATTAATTGCGTTTATTAAACTTTTTATACCTTCTTCAGGAAAGTTAGAGTTTCCTTCTAGGTTGTTCTTATATTTTGCCTGAAATAAACTAACTGTAAATTCACCGTCATATTCTTCTGAGATATGTATAGCATCTACTCCAAAGTCACCACCTCCTTCTGTTAAGCAATCAAAAACATCATCTCCATCTAAATCTAAAATGGTTTTAACGCACAGATATACAAAAGCCAAAGACTTAAGCCGGCCTTCATCTGTGATTCGTAGTTCTTCAGAAGCTTTTTGACGAATGTCTTTGCTAACTGATACTAAGCGTTGGTCGATGATGGATATATTAATATTCATGTACTTATTTAACGAACATATTTAAATAGCTTATTTTATTGTGCCTAACTACATATTATACGAAAACTTTCTGCACAACACTGTCCAAAGCAAGGATATGGGTCAACTTTCTGTATGTCACCCGGTCTTACAACACATATACTAATTTGTCAATAGGTAGTAATATTTAATCTGCTTATACTTCGAGTTTTGACCTGAAAATGGGCGATCGATAGTCAAGCGATCGAGAGATGGGGATGACCACGACCCTAGGGGATTATGCAAGGGTGAACCACTTATCGGCAGGTTTCCGGTGGGTCAAAACCATAATCCGGGAGATTCCGGGCATCTCCGCAAGTCAGCTGAGACCGATTGACCCCAGAAAAAATCTTCAGAGCTACAACCACTATAACTAATAGCCGCTCCCCAATAACTGATCACTGAGAGACAGCTAAACTAAAAAGCCGTGCTAAAATCAGCATATCTAGGGTCGCTTGTGTAGGTGATGGATAGGCTATGTTTGAAAGATTTACGGAAAAAGCCATTAAAGTAATCATGCTCGCCCAAGAAGAAGCCCGCCGCCTCGGCCATAACTTCGTGGGAACAGAGCAGATTTTACTAGGACTAATTGGAGAGGGAACGGGAGTTGCCGCCAAAGTCCTCAAGTCCATGGGTGTCAATCTCAAAGATGCGCGCGTGGAGGTGGAGAAAATCATCGGTCGCGGTTCCGGATTCGTAGCCGTGGAAATTCCCTTCACCCCCAGAGCCAAACGAGTTTTAGAACTCTCCCTCGAAGAAGCCCGTCAACTGGGCCATAACTATATTGGCACAGAACACCTCCTTTTAGGACTAATTCGCGAAGGGGAAGGTGTGGCCGCTAGGGTTCTGGAAAATCTCGGCGTGGATCTCTCGAAAGTTCGCACCCAGGTGATCAGAATGTTAGGGGAAACCGCCGAAGTGGCCGCTGGTTCATCTTCCCAAGGTCGCACTAAAACCCCCACTCTTGACGAATTCGGTTCCAATCTCACCCAAATGGCCAGCGAGGGTAAACTCGATCCCGTGGTCGGCCGACAAAAGGAAATCGAGCGCGTTATCCAAATTCTCGGTCGTCGTACCAAAAATAACCCAGTCCTAATCGGGGAACCGGGGGTCGGTAAAACAGCGATCGCAGAAGGATTGGCCCAACGCATCGCTAACAAGGATATTCCCGACATTCTCGAAGAAAAACGGGTTGTCACCCTCGATATCGGCTTGTTAGTGGCGGGAACCAAGTATCGCGGCGAATTTGAGGAGCGCCTCAAAAAAATCATGGACGAAATTCGCCAAGCGGGTAACGTCGTCCTTGTTATCGATGAAGTTCATACTCTCATCGGTGCCGGGGCAGCCGAAGGGGCGATCGATGCGGCCAATATTCTCAAACCGGCTTTGGCCCGGGGAGAACTGCAATGTATCGGGGCGACGACCTTGGATGAGTACCGCAAACATATCGAACGGGATGCGGCTCTAGAAAGACGTTTTCAACCGGTTATGGTCGGTGAACCCTCCGTAGAAGAAACGATCGAAATTCTCTACGGTCTCCGGGAACGCTACGAACAGCACCATAAATTAAAAATCTTAGACGAAGCGCTAGAAGCGGCGGCGAAATTGTCCGATCGCTACATTAGCGATCGCTTTTTACCGGACAAGGCGATCGATTTAATCGATGAAGCTGGTTCGAGAGTGCGCTTGATTAATTCCCAATTGCCACCGGCAGCCAAGGAATTAGACAAGGAACTGCGGCAAATTCTCAAACAAAAAGATGACGCGGTGCGCGGTCAAGACTTCGAGAAAGCTGGGGAATTGCGCGATCGGGAAATGGAAATCAAAACCCAGATCCGGAATCTCGCTTCTACCAAAAAAGGCGAAGATGGCAACGATGAACCCTTTGTGGATGCCGAGGAAATCGCTCACATCGTCGCTTCTTGGACTGGGGTTCCCGTCAACAAACTGACCGAAACCGAATCCGAGAAACTGCTGCACATGGAAGATACCCTGCATCAGCGTCTCATCGGTCAAGAGGACGCAGTTAAAGCGGTGTCCCGCGCCATTCGTCGCGCTCGCGTCGGTCTGAAAAATCCCAACCGTCCCATTGCTTCCTTTATCTTCTCCGGTCCGACGGGGGTAGGTAAAACCGAGTTAACTAAAGCTCTGGCCGCTTATTTCTTTGGTTCCGAAGATGCGATGATCCGTCTCGATATGTCGGAATACATGGAACGGCACACGGTTTCTAAGTTAATCGGTTCACCTCCGGGTTACGTTGGTTACAACGAAGGGGGACAATTAACGGAAGCGGTGCGTCGTCGTCCTTATACGGTGGTGCTATTCGACGAAATCGAAAAAGCTCACCCCGATGTCTTCAATATGCTTCTGCAAATCCTTGAAGATGGACGTTTGACCGATGCCAAAGGTCGCACGGTGGACTTTAAAAATACCCTGTTGATCATGACCTCGAACATCGGTTCTAAAGTCATCGAGAAGGGTGGCGGTGGTTTAGGTTTCGAGTTTGCTGATAATCAAGCCGAGGCCCAGTATAATCGCATTCGATCGCTGGTTAATGAGGAATTAAAACAGTATTTCCGCCCTGAATTCCTCAACCGTCTCGATGAGATTATTGTCTTCCGTCAACTCAATAAGGAAGAAGTCAAGGAAATCGCCGAAATCCTGCTCAAGGATGTGTTTAAACGTCTGACAGAACAAAATATTACTTTGTCTGTTACTGATAAGTTTAAAGAACGCTTGATCGAGGAGGGTTATAATCCGGCCTACGGCGCTCGTCCCTTACGTCGTGCGATTATGCGTCTATTGGAAGATGTTCTGGCTGAGGAAATTCTCTCCGGACGGGTTTCTGATGGGGATACGGCCATGGTCGATATCGATGAGGAAGGTAAGGTGAAAGTTATTTCGGGGGAAAGACGCGAGTTAATCGCTCCCGTGATTGAATAACTTCTCACTGGAATTAGTTAAATAAAGGGTGGGCTTTTTGCTCACCTTTTCTCGTAAAAATAGGGAAAAAGTGCGATGAAAGTTTGGGTTGTGGGTTGTGTTTTGTTATTTTTGTTGGTGGAATTTTATCAGTGGGCGAAGGGGTTTATTTTGCCTTTACCTCTCTATATTTTTGCCGGAGCTTTGCTATCGATCTCTTCTAATTATTCTCAAGATATGAGCAATTTATTTGCTAGAAATGAACAGGTTTATCAAACTGCTAGTTTAAGTGATGTTCCTCCTATTTTGACGACAGAAAACGCAATTACCAGCCTAGAAGCAGCAGCAGCGGAGGATAGTAAAAAGCTATCAAATTAGGCGGTTTTGTAGAATTGCCATGTCATAACTAACCTGAGTTCGGGATAAGCCGAAACCCTAATTTTACCTTAGCCAGTCAGCCCTATTCTTTCCTGGAAGTCAACAATACTAAGGCGTGCGTCATCCTGAATACTGTACTCGCTACCGAAAGCGATTTGTAAGAATAAGATACTGTACAAAATAGAGAATACGATGCTGAGACTGAACCAGAAGGTTCTGGAAAGCATCAATTCTCTTAGAGGAGTTAAATCTAAAAAATACGAGTTCTTTGTCTGCATAACTACCTTGACGTTTTATCCAAGTATTTTACATTTAATACCAAGGTGAGCGCATCTCAAACGCTATTGATAATTAGCCACTTTTGTGATCTGCTTGCTGTGTGGGCATTTCAAGTGATACCAGTCAATCAGAATAGTTACGAAATCTTAACATTGGGTCGATTTTTGCTTAACAATTGAGATGGCAAATTCTCCTCAAATATGCCTGAATGTACCTCTGGGTAAGCAACTCACATAAAGTTCATTTTGTCAAGGATTGTTAAGATGCGCTTACCCTGTATTAGTCATTAATACGTCTAGCTAATAATACTAAATTGGAAGGCATTCCCAGCGCCCAGATGGTTTCGACTCTAATACTGAAATTGTCTCCTAAAGCTTGTTTAGCTAAGTTTAATAATTCGGCTCTACCCAGTAGGTTTAAATTATCTTCCTTAGCCCAGAAGGATAACCCGACTATATTTAATAGAAACCGATGCCAAGATTTAGGTAACCAATGGATTAGGGGAAGTTTAGTATGAAATTCTAGCCAATGCCAACGATTGGGTGTAGTTAAGAATATTTTACTAGCAACTCTGGCACACTCTCGAATATGTTCAACCTGTAAATGAGTCGAACCACAATGTTCTAAAACTGCGCTAGAGGTGGCTACATCAAACTCACACTCCTTAGCAAGAATTGGGCGATGAAATCCATTGGGGCTTAAAATTTTGGCAAAAGGAAACACTTGGCTCAGGGAAGAAATGTCTTCTGGGGAAGAGAGGGCGACAGTTAACCCTGCTTCATGAAACCAGGGAATCATACAGTTACTGTCTATCCTCTCCACATCTGGAGTAGAACCAATATCAATAATACTTTCTCCTGCCCGTAAATCGAGTTTGTTCATAGCTAAATCAAACATCTTACGGCGAGCTTCTACACTTAAGCGTTCTTGAATCCCTGTTAACCAATGTCCACGATTAAAATAGTCAATGCCTTGATTCATAATATATTTGTTTACATAGTTGGGTATCTCGAAAAATTGATAGCCCAAGGACTGTTATAGTATAATGAGTAAGAACAGCGAGTCAAGCGAACAAATGCTCTTGCCAGAATCACCCAGGGTAAGAGCATCTCAATTAGGCTTGACAAAAGGCTTTCAGCACAGCCATCATATAGTTATTATCCATGGCCGCCCGTTGACTTTTTTGTGCCAGACTACGTCGGTAAGTCGATTCTTGGTTAAGATCGTTAAGTGCTACTCGTCTCAAGAATGCAAAATTACGAGGGCTGTGACCGGAGCGAATCCGACATTTATCTTCATTAAAAGTAACATCTAAAATCCAATGAGCCTGATTTTCAATGCCCCAATGTTTACGAATAGCATTACCTATTTTTTGAGCATCAGCAGGGAGAGAACTGAGATAAAATTGGACTTCACAAGTGGTTTTATGACCAGGATGACGAACTCGTTTAACCATGATAATACTTTGAAGTCCTCGCCATTGAGCTTGTTGATAAAGACCGCCGAAAGCTTCTAAGGGTACAGCCCAACACCAACGTTTTTCGAGGCGATGATGACCTTTTTCCAGACGGTAATCATAACTAAATTGAATACCATCAAATTGATGTGCTTGAGCTTGCTCAAACCAGTTTTTGACCTGAGTATAAAGAGTCGGATGATTAGCTTTAAGGGCGACAACGTAGTCAGCTTTTTTGGCTTGAATATGATTAATAATCGCCGTTTGAGTTCCCATAGCATCAAGGGTGATAATTGCCCCTTGAAGGTCTAATAGTTCTAATAAAGCGGGAATAGCAGTAATCTCATTGGATTTATCTTCCACCTTGACTTGTCCTAAAACTAATTTCTGCTCCCCCGCCCAAGCCGTCACTAAATGCCAGGCTTTAATTCCTTGATTACGGTCGTAAGAACCTCTGAGACTTTTCCCATCTATGGGAACTATTTCCCCCGAAAGAGAACCGATTAAATGGGGCAGCCATTGAGACAAAACTTTGGTCAAAGCTTCCGGGTTAATCCGTTCAAAAACCCGCCGAAAAGTATCATCAGAAGGAATGCCATTAGGTAATTCTAAAAACTCAGATAACCAAGACTGCTTACTGAGTCCATAATTTTCCATGTCTTTCCAACCTTCGGCTCCTGCTATAACTGCTAAATTAGATGAGCTTACCCTGTTTAATACGGATACCATAACTAGGATGATTGTCTATTTCTTGGTATTTTTGAGTATACGAAAGTTGAAGGGTAACATATAAGTTTAGAAGCAATAAAGCCGATAACAATCAGTTACAATTATTTTTATCTTCGTTTCAATCCCAAAACACTTAAAAAGAAACTAGAAAAAATCACCTGTACTCCCAAAGCCAGGGCGGTTACGGAAGGAATGACAATCCGCATGGTCACGGCTGGATCTAAGGCTCCATAAAGTCGAGCATTCCAAATGTATAAAGCATACAGTGAACCGCCCATACCTAGCAAAAATAAAATTACGCCAATGATCAGTCCCACCTCCAAATTAAGATAACGGAAAAATCGCTTTAACTTGCGGTCTTCCGGTAATAAACCTTCGCTGATAGCAAAAGCTTTCGTAAAGATGGCAAAACTGACGATTTGAAAGCCAATAATCAAAGCTGTGGCTGAATAGAGAAGGGTGTGAACTCTGGGTTGGGTCATAAACCAAATCGTCGCCACAAATCCCAGAAACATTAAAGCCAGTCCGGGGTAGAGAAACAACCAGCGAGGACTATACATTAAGAGAAATCGGAGATGTCGCCGGCCATCCCGCCAAGTTTTTAGGTGGGGGGACGACTGCGGCCGTCAGGGGATAAAGTGGTTGGTACTTCGGTAATTTTCAGACCGTAGAGGGATGCTTTCACCACCATCTCGCTGGCGAATTCCATGCCAGTGGTGCGTAGGTTCAATTGTTCGATCGCCTGTTTACTAAACCCGCGCAATCCACAGTGAAAATCACCACAGGGGCTGCCAAAAAATAACCGTCCTAACCAAGTCAAGACAGGATTGCCCAGATACTTATGCAATACTGGCATCGCCCTTGGTTTAATTCCCCCCTGAAAACGATTGCCCATCACCAAATCATAACCCTGTCGCAATTTTTCTAGGAAAGGCGAGAGATTGGTAAAGTCATAGCTATCATCGGCATCCCCCATAATAATGTATTGACCTTTGGCCGCCGCTATACCCCCCGCAGGGCGCTACCATAACCCCTTTCTGGGATAGGAACCACCCGCGCCCCTGAATTAGTGGCAATTTCTTGGGAACCATCGCTACTGCCATTATCGGCGATTAGCACCTCTCCCGCAATTTTCTGTCGTTCCAGATAATCTCGCGCTTTGCCGATACAGGTGGCCAGGGTTTCCGCCTCGTTGAGACAGGGCATGACGATCGATAATTCTAAAGTAGGTATCTGCTCATTAGAGGCGGCATCTGCCATGACCTGATTTTCCAGCATAACAATGGCGGTGGAGTCGTTTTGCTCAAGAGTATAACAGGTTATGTACAGCAGTGTCCCAAATTGTTAGCAGACAATCTGCTGATTCTTTTTCCTCTGAGCGGCAATCTATATCTGAAGTTGAATGGCGATCGCTATGCCCGACTCTCTGACTTTCTTTATTCGGCAATTTAACCCAAATTTTCCAGCAACTGAAATTCTGATGCTATCCTCGCCATCCCACCTAATTATTTGCTAAAATTTATGGCCAAATCTCCTTAACCCAAACTGACGTTACATTTACTCAAAAGCTATCTCCTTGACACTGAATTTTTGATGCGTCTGGGACGCATCCCACGGCCAAATATCGCCAATTTCCCCCTAGGCTTTAGGTCTTAAATAAACTAGAGACTGTTGCCAAATTAAAGTGGGTTTATCGTAGTGATCGACCAGGTATAGACAGTTAACATCTTGCCAAAGGATGCGACCAACGAGGAGATCATCGGTGCTTAACTTAATTTCTACTTCCCGTTTCTCTTGAATATAGCTCTGTACTTGTTTAATACTCGGCAGACCAGGATCAAATTGAGACATAATGAGTTTATCGATGAGGTGTTCATCCTCTATTATTCCTGTTGAGCAGCTTTTATTGACCATGAAAATCCCCTTTACCAAATATCAAGGCCTGGGCAATGATTTTATTTTGATAGATAACCGTCACAGTCCCGAACCCCTGATCACAGCGGAAATGGCCGTGGCTATGTGCGATCGACATTTTGGCATCGGTGCCGATGGCGTGATTTTTGCGCTTCCCGGCCAAGCAGCAACCGACTACACCATGAGAATTTTCAACTCTGATGGTTCGGAACCGGAAATGTGTGGTAACGGTATTCGCTGTCTAGCCCAATTTATCGCCCGTTTAGAGGCTAACAACGTCATTGGCCGCACCTATCGCATTCATACTCTAGCAGGAACGATAATTCCCCGTTTAGAAGCCAATGAACAGGTAACGGTTGATATGGGACCGCCGCAACTCCTCGGCAGTGAAATCCCCACCACTTTGGTCAAGGGGTCAGAAAAAGTCCTCGCGGTTCCCCTAGAGGTGGAGGGCAAAGATTGGTTAATTACTTGCGTTAGTATGGGTAATCCCCACTGTGTCACTTTTGTCGATGATCTGGCCTCTATTCCCCTAGAAACTATCGGGCCAAAATTCGAGCATCACCCGGTTTTTCCCCAACGGACTAATGTGGAGTTTGTGGAAGTAGTCGCACCGGATTATATGAAGATGCGTGTCTGGGAAAGAGGCGCGGGAATTACTCTCGCTTGCGGTACCGGTGCTTGTGCTGTGGTGGTGGCAGCCCTGTTGACGGGCAAATGCGATCGCATCTGTACCGTGGAACTGCCCGGTGGTTGTCTTCAGATTCACTGGTCCCAAACCGATAACCGGGTTTACATGACAGGTCCTGCTAAAGCTGTTTTTGAGGGCATTTATGGTATCTAAACCACCCCGTCTGGACGGGGACTGAACTCCCCGAACAGCGCTACGGGATTGTTAATTCTTAGAGACTGGTAATCCAAGCAATAATTCCTTTACCAGTTAACAATTCAATGGCTAAAAGAGAGACAAAGCCAATCATGGCTAGTCTGCCATTCAATTTTTCAGCGTTTTTGGTAAAACCGAGACTGCTAGAACTATCAACGTACATTTTCGGTTCAACAGCAAAATTATTCAGTCTTCCTTGTTCTTCGGTGGTGTAGCCGCGGGCAGTCATGGGGAGGCTCCTTTTGGATGATTATGTTAAGAAGTGTAACACATTGTTAAGTTATGTTGCAAATTTTAACAAAAAATTTCTGGAGACTCAGAAAACCTCGATCGGGTGGTCAGTCAACGGTAAGGTTCTAGGCTGTCAGGGTAGTGCTGTAGTTCTATCTCCTCTGGGTTTATTGAGGAAATTTTGCTTTTTTATTGACAAATTACTCAGATTGTGGTAGCAAATAGGTGTATGCTTGGCCACCATAGTCAAGGGAAAAACAAAAACTATCTTAAGGTCGCCAGAGGACTGCCGTTAAACTGCGCAGGAGTTAGCGGGGGAAAAATTGCCACCGAAAGCGAACCCGAACGTAGGGAGTCAACTGACCTTGAGCGAAGATGTGCCGAATGGGTTAAGTGTGGGGAGAATAGGGAAAAACCACTAGGAAAAACCTGAATAGAATCTTAATATATAGAGTGCCTAGTAGCCGTAACGATTGCGCTCACTGTTTTTGTAAATTCTATGGCAGAGATTAGCCCAGAGATCAACCTCATGCAGATAGCGACTATACTCAACCAATATCGATTTGAAATGAGAGGATATAAAGCGCAAGAATTAATCGAGCGCTGGTTGCCCATCTATTCGCTAAATTGGATTCGCATGGCGATTTTAGAGGCACTCTATCAGGGACGTTACAAAGTCATTTCGGTGGAGGAAATCCTCAAAATTTGGCACCGTCGCGGCCATCCTACCTTTCATTTTACGGGGGAATTCGAGCGCTTGGTTTGTAAAAACTTGCTAGATTCCCAGTTAGATGGCAAAAAACCAGCAGTTATCCCTAAACGGGAACAGATCAATATACCTTCTCCCACCCTTGAGCAGCCCTGTCCAGAGCCAGAAGCGGGAAAAACCGATAATAATGGCACAGTAGCCACGAGTAAAGATTCTTTACTCAACTTAGAAACTTCTCTTTTTAATGATCCTCGCAAAGGGATGAGTAATGTGGAGGAATTATTCTCGCAGTTAACCCCGGAAACGCCCAAATTCCCTGAATTAGAATCAGTGCCTAAATCGCCTAACGGTCCTGGAACTAGGGAGAATTTTCCGGCTAATTTTAAACCGGCAATCGATGAGTTTATCCCTTTGTTAGACCCTTCGGAATTGTATCCCAAATTAAAAGCTGTGGCTCGATCGCAGTCTAAGTAGGGTTGGCTGAAAAAGTTTTTCGGTGGTGGCAGGGTGTGGGGTGTGGGGTGTGGGGTGGTGGGGTACTGACACCAATTAATTCCCCGCCCTCAAGAAAAAAAATCGCCCTGACGATTAAAATAGAGTTAACTTTTCCCCTCAAGGCTCTGCTCAATTAACTAGCATTATGACATCCTCCTATTTTGGTCTAGAAACCGAAGAAAATAAACTAATTAACTCTAATAATCTCTCGTTCGCCGCTTCTCTTGGTATTCATGCCCTAATTTTAGCGATTATCTTACCTAATTTCCTCAATAATCCAGCGCAGGAGCCAAAAAAGGATTTACGCAACGTCAATCTGATTGAATTGAACCCTCTAGAGCAGTCACGTCTTCCCAGTCTCGACTCCTCCCTGTCCAGCTTACCGGAACTGCCTAACCCCAATTTGTCTTCTTCCTCTTTGCCTCCTCTCCCCCCCATGGATGGTATCCATAACAGCACGTTACCTCCTTTACCCTCGGTTTCTTCCCTTCCCCCTTTACCTTCCTTACCTGCTTTACCTCCCCTCTCCTCTTTGCCCTCCGTCAATATCTATTCTCCTCCCGTGGCATCTATCCGCTCCCCGGGTAGATTACCGATTCCTCGCAATTTTCCCACTTCTACCCCCAGTTTACCCGGTCCTTCTTCTGTTCCCACCCTGCGAGAGAATAACAATCTGCCGAGGGAGACTAATAACCAGCAGCTCCAGCCTTACTTCGATCCCTACCAAGATAATCTAACTTTAGATAGATTGCGAAATTCGCCCCTTAGTGCATCGCAACAGGCGCAGCAACAATTAAACAATTCCTTGGCCCGCACGTCGGAGCCGAATGGTCAATCGCCCCTCGATGAACAGCGTCGTCAACAATTAATGTGGGAAATGCGGGAACGTTTGCGCTCCCTAGAGGCGGATAAAAGCAATACCAGTAACGATGAGGCCAGGAGAAATCTGGTGGATTGGCTGGCCAGAGTCCAAAAAACTAATCCCAATGCCTTAAATGAACTAAATCAGCCCAATCAGGGCAGCGGAGGCATAACTACCGTCAATTTGACCGGTAGTTATCCCGCAGAGGCTTGTTCCCGTCAATTAGCGGGGACGGCGGTTTATGGGGTGACGGTGGATGGTCAAGGCCGCCTCAGCACTGAACCCCAGTTAATTAAAAGTGCTGGCTTCCCGATTTTCAATCAACAGGCAGCTAGGGAAGTGAGATCAATTAGTTTAAAAAATCCCAGTGGTGAGTCGAGAAGCTATCGTGTGCAAGTCAGTTTTGCCCCTAACCCGGAAGTGTGCCGAGGTGCGATCGCTAATCCCCCAAAACCGGAGGGTAGTAACCTCAATACCCGTAACTCCCCCCCCGTAACGCCGGCAATTGAAACCCCGCTTCGTCCCAATCAAACCCCGCAACCCGCCGTTAGCCCCCAACCGGATAACGTCAAGCAGCCCGAAACCACAGGTCCAAATCCACCCCAAACCCAGCCAGAACCGCCCAAAGAAGCGATAATCGAAGAAAAAGCCCCAGAAGCTCCTCCCCAAACCCCCGCTCTTAATCAGCCGGAGGGTTCCCCCGCTAGTCCCCCCACTAGCCAAAATCCTCAACCCCTGAGCGAGGAAGCTTTGCCCCCCGGTCCGCCGGCGGAAGCTAAAACTGAACCAGAAAGTTAGGCCTTTTCAGTTATCAGTTATCAGTTATCAGATGTGAGTTATCAGATGTGAGTTTTAGGTTTACTGATTACTGAAAAAAACTCCCGGCTACTGACTCCTGACTCCTGACTCCTAACCCCACCAACAAACTTTTTGCCGCAAACCCTACTTAAATGATTTCCACTTCCCAGATACCCGATTCTTTTGTCTCACCTTGCCGTCGCGCCTCCGTTAGTCGTACTACCAAAGAAACCGATGTACAGGTGACGATCGATCTTGATGGTAGCGGCAATTGTCGCGCCCAGACAGGAATTCCCTTTCTTGATCATATGTTGCAGCAAATCGCCTCCCACGCTGCGATCGATCTCGATGTGCGCGCCACCGGAGATCTAGAAATTGATGACCATCACACCAATGAAGACGTGGGAATCACCCTTGGACAAGCTTTACTGCAAGCTTTGGGGGACAAAAAAGGGATCGTCCGTTTCGGGCATTTTGTCGCCCCTCTCGATGAAGCTTTAGTGCAGGTTGCCCTCGATTTTTCCGGTCGTCCCCACCTCAGTTATGGTCTAGAAATTCCCACCCAAAGAGTGGGAACCTACGATACTCAGCTAGTGCGGGAATTTTTTGTTGCTTTGGTCAATCACAGTCAAATGACCCTACATATTCGCCAATTAGACGGGATTAATTCCCATCATCTTATTGAGGCTACTTTTAAAGCTTTTGCCCGGGCGATGAGTATGGCCATAGCGATCGATCCCCGTCGCGCTGGTATAATTCCCAGTTCTAAGGGAGTTTTATAGAAGCACTGCTTAACCCGAATTAACGTTAGCTTAAAAGCCCATAATTTGAGCCACTTGGGTTAATTCGGGCGCAATCCCAGATTTTAGTTGATTATTGCTGTGTTTTACCGCCGAATCTGGGTCTTTTAAGCCATTGCCCGTTAAAACACACACTACGGTGGCCCCATCGGGAACCTGTTGATGCACTTTTAATAATCCTGCCACAGAAGCGGCGCTGGCTGGTTCACAGAAAACCCCCTCTTGGCCCCCTAAAATCCGATAGGCTGCCAATATCTCCTCATCGCTGACCGCGTGAAATTGCCCTTGACTAGCGTGACTAGCGGCCCAGGCTTTTTCCCAGTTAGCGGGGTTGCCGATACGGATAGCCGTGGCCAGGGTTTCGGGATGGTCAACCGGTTGTTTGGAGATAAAAGGGGCAGCCCCAGAGGCCTGAAAACCCATCATCTTCGGCAGTCGGTCACATTTGCCTATCTGGTGATACTGACAGAATCCCATCCAATAGGCGCTAATATTGCCCGCATTACCCACGGGAATACATAACCAGTCGGGGGCATTACCCAAGACATCGACAATCTCGAAAGCGGCGGTTTTTTGACCCTCTAAACGGTAGGGATTGACGGAATTGACTAAAGTTACGGGATAATTTTCTGATAGTTGGCGGACAATCTTGAGGGCATCATCGAAGTTGCCATTAATAGCGATGACTTCGGCTCCGTACAATAAAGCCTGGGCTAATTTTCCTAAGGCCACATAACCGTCGGGGATAATCACAAAGGCCCGCATCCCGGCTCTTCTTGCATAGGCTGCCGCCGCCGCCGAGGTGTTCCCGGTACTGGCACAAATCACCGCTTTTGCCCCTTCTTCTTTAGCTTTCGAGATGGCCATGGTCATGCCCCGGTCTTTAAAGCTGCCGGTGGGATTTAAACCATCATATTTGACAAAAACCTTGACATCGCGCCCGATTTGTGCTGAGAGATAGGGGGCGGGGATCAGGGGTGTATTGCCTTCTAGGAGGGTAATTACAGGGGTTTTACTGCTTACGGGCAGAAATTGGCGATATTCTTCGATCAAACCGCGCCAGCCGCCGATAGACGATGATTTAGTGGGTGATTGGGGGATCGATCGAGAAATAATTGTCATAGCCTTAAGGATACAGATTTGATTAGATGGCCTAATTTCCTATTTTATCGAATAAGCAGGCCAAAAAATTAATCTCGATCGCCCAGTTGGGATTCATGGGGTTTAAAACAGGGATGCGGGAAGATAAAAGGCAGTAACAGCCAATAAATGACCTTTTTGGTCAAAAAATAGCTATTGTATCGCTATAAATCTGATTTTTTGCCCTTTTTGTCTTTCAGAAGTTGATTTAACTTAGTGTCAGCAGAAGTCCCTCGCTTTTAGCGATGGGATGAATGCTGACCAGCATATAGACAATTCTATAAAGTTGTGTTATCATAAATATAGATTCTTGATAACAGCCATGTACAAAGCATATAAATTCACAATAAAACCCAATACCGAGCAAGAAATAGCCTTAGCTAAAGGCTTCGGCTGTTGTCGCTGGTTTTGGAACTATTCCTTGAATTTATGCCAAGAAACCTATAAAACCACAGGAAAAGGGCTAACACGAAACTATATTCAGGGACTATTGCCTAGTCTCAAAAAAGAATATGAGTGGTTGACAGATGCTTATTCTCAGTGCTTACAGGTTGTTGCTTTGAACTTATCGCAAGCTTATCAAAATTTCTTTGAAAAACGGGCTAGATTACCAAGATTCAAGTCCAAACATGGTAGGCAATCAATTAGCTATCCAGCTAATGTCAAGTTTGAAGGTGACTACCTCAAATTACCGGGTAAAGTTGGATTAGTTTATTGTGTGCGTCATCGGGAATTTGAAGGAACAATTAAAACCGTTACTATCTCAAAAACTCCAGACGGTAAATACTACGCTTCTATTTTAGTTGATGACGAATTGGAGTTGCCTGAGACATCAAAGGATGGCAAAGGCATAGGAATTGATTTAGGACTTACTCATTTTGCCATTACCAGCAATGGTAGTAAGTATGAGAATCCTAGACATTTAGCTAAACATCAACGTAATTTAAAGCGTAAACAACAAAAGTTATCCCGTAAAAAGAAGGGAAGTAACAACCGTCAAAAAGCTAGACGTAAAGTAGCTAAAGTTCACTCTAAAATCTCAAGATGTCGTGAGGATTTTCTCCACAAGCTATCCCGTAAGATAGTTAACGAAAACCAAGTTATTGCGGTAGAAAATCTCAATGTTAAAGGCATGGTACGCAATCATAATTTAGCTAAGGCTATTAGTGATTGTGGTTGGGGAATGTTTTGTACAATGCTTAAATACAAGGCAGAATGGGAAGGAAAAACTTATATCGAAGTTGATAGGTTTTTCCCTAGTTCTAAAACTTGTAATGTCTGTCTAAATCAAGTAGCGAGTTTACCACTTGATGTTAGAACATGGACTTGTGAGCATTGCAAAACAACCCATGATCGTGATATAAATGCGGCGATAAACATCAAAAATGAAGCCTTACGGATATTGTCGTTAGGAACTAGCGATACTGCCTATAGAGGGGATGTAAGACCAAAAGTTGGGCGTAAGTCCGTCTTGAGGCAATCCCCCGTGAAATAGGAAGCTCTCAACTCTGTTGAGAGTAGTTCACTTAGCTGGTTATATTTAAATTGAAGATGGCTCCCCCCTTAATCCCTAGGGTTGATTCATAGTAGGGTTGATTCATGAATCAACCCTACCTTGAGGGGGTTTGATCCCCCCTTAATCCCCCCTTGATAAGGGGGGTGTTTGACAGTTAACACCTAACTACTTAATAAACCATCACCGGGTAAATAGCCAGAGATAGAAATTATGAAGGAAAGCACCGTCCCCACCATTAATCTCGCTCCTAAACTCAGACGCGATTTATCTTTATGGAATCCCTTTGATTATCTTTTGCTGTTGTAC
>NZ_JADBUE010000320.1:0-7238 GCF_020245805.1 Microcystis sp. M179S2
CCATTAGAATTGTGGAATGGCCAATAATCTAAAAACTGAAAACAGGCAAGAGCAGTGCCATCGTTAGCATGACTTTCGGGTGATTGTTCTGCTTTATTTTTGGACTTTTCTAGTCGCAAATGTTTTCTGAGATTAGAGGTTTGCCAACCAAAGCGAGTCTGGACTGCTGCCAATTGAGACAGTTGCTCAATAGCCCATTTTTGTCCGACCATAACCGACGAGAAATCTTTTCCAGACTTAGCCCCTTTTCTACCGGAAGTTAGATCAATATCGGCTTTGATGTACTCAAAGTAAATATCGGTAATTGGATAGATTTTGGTTAGTTCGGAAGCGACGCGAAGTTCAAGTTGACGATTAGCTCTGATTGAGGGAGCTAATTTTCCTTGTTTTCTATTTGAAAATCGTTTTTGTCGATGCGCTCTTAGATTAAAAGAAAGTTGGCGGTTAATCCGTCTTCCTCTACGTCCTTTTCGCATTAACCGTCTATTGTCTAGGCGCTCTCTTACTCGTTTAAAAGGAAGTTCTAAGTGAGCCTTCCAAAGAGTAAAAAGAGAGGATTGAACGCCAATTCCAGAGAATAATTTACCCGGGTCAATACCAATGGCAATTGGTTGGGTTTTACTATCGGAAGGTTCATCGGTTAGCTGGACATAGAAAATATCTAAGTCGTTGAATTTACCGATAGCTTTTCCTTCTTTAATCCACCGTCTGGCCCGACTGGGTTTGGTGGGCATCAACGGTTTTCCGTCTTTTGAGATAACAGGAACTCTTGCCATGGAGATAATCCTTAAGAGTAAAGTTAAAGTCCCTTACCGCAACACAATCAAGATGTCTTGTCTAACAACGCTTTACCAATAAAGCTTAGAGGGAATCCGAACTAGGGAAGCATTCGGAAGTCTGTGCCAGATTGTGTCTCGATGCGGTAGTCTCTACTTGCGTCGCCTAAATTGGTCTAGGCAAGCCCCGTCGCTTTTAGGGCGGGGTTAGTGACTAGTCTGTTTAAAAGTTCTCGCTGGGGATTCCCAGAAGGATTTTGCCGAGAGGCACTCTGACAAACTGCAATTTCTAATTAACTCTCGCTCAACCTCCCGCTAAACCCTATGTCAAATCGTTCTGCTTGTCAACCCCCTTCGAGAATCGACTCTAGAAATATTACCTCAATATGGCATCGGTAAACTTAATCCCTTTCAAAGAATAAAATTTTCCCAAGCTCTCAGATGAGTCCTGAATGGTTAGCCTATAGTAAAGACAGCCCCCTGAGTTGATAACAAAACCCATGCAGAAATTGGTGGAAGTTTTAGCTGATAAACAAGCTCTGATCGCAAAATCTCTGGCGCTGGTTCTGGAAAAAATCACAACCAGCCTCGACCAACAGGACTATTTTACCATCGCTCTGTCCGGCGGTAGTACCCCGAAACCTCTCTACGAGGCTTTATCCTCTCAACCCCTCGACTGGTCAAAAATTCAAGTTTTCTGGGGAGATGAGCGCTACGTTAGTCCCGATCATCCTGACAGTAATCAACGCATGGCCCGGTTAGCATGGCTCGATCGCATACCGATCCCGGCCGCTAATATTCATCCTATGCCCACGGATGAACCCGATCCCCACCTGGCCGCCCAAAAATACGATGATCATCTCCGCCAATGGTTTGGGGTCAATTCTCCCGATTTTCCCGTTTTTGACCTGATTTTATTGGGAATGGGCGATGATGGTCACACCGCCTCTCTCTTTCCCCACACGGCAGCTTTAACGGTAAGCGATCGCTGTATCACCGTCGGCGAGAAAGACGGCAATCCCCGCTTAACTTTTACCGTTCCCCTGATCAATCAGGCCCGTTGTGTGATCTTTATCGCTGCCGGCGAAAGTAAACGCCCCGCTCTACATGAGATTTTCTCTGCCTATGGTGACTCTTTCTCCTATCCTTCCCGTCTCATCCACCCCCCGGCCGGGGAATTATATTGGTTACTCGATGCGGCCGCTGGTTCCTCTTTTGTCTAGAGAATAGGGGAATAGGGGAATAGGGGAATGGGGAAATTCAACTAAAACCCTAAAACCCCCCGCAACGCGCACGCAGTGACCACCCCAAAACCCCAAAACCCTAACACCCCAAAACCCCAAAACCCTAACACCCCAACACCCTAAAACCCTAACACCCTAACACCCCAAAACCCTAACACCCTAACACCCCAAAACCCCAACACCCCAGCACCCCAAAACCCTAACACCCCAACCCCTAATCTGCTTTTTTACTTTTTACTTTTTCCTTAAAAATGATCGTTTGTCCTAATTGCGAACATACTAACCCCGATGAGGCCAGTCAATGCGAGGCCTGTTACACTCCCTTGCCGCGGATGTCTTCCTGTCCTAATTGTGGGGCAACCATCCAAACTGATGCCACCTTTTGCGGTCAGTGTGGCGACAATTTACAGCCTAATTCCGTTCCCATGGTGGCAGCCGAGACCGAATCGGAATCGGAACCTGAACCCGTCCCACCGGTCCCTACACCCACCGTCGCCTCGATCGCACCTCCTCCTGTTGCTCCTCCACCGGTTCGGGCTGCCACCCGCTTACAGACCGAAATAGCTAGTTTGCAGCACCTGCAAACCGATAGCAAAATTGAATTACCCCTACATCTATCGGTAATTCATATCGGCAAACCTAACGATCTCATTCCCCCCGATATCGATGTTTCCGGTTTTCCCGATTCTGATATCGTCTCCCGGGTTCATGCCGATATCCGTGTCGAAGCGGGCATCTATTACCTCGAAGACAGCGGCAGCGCTAACGGAACCTACGTTAATCACACTCCCCTACCCCCCGGCAATCGTCATCGTCTCCGGGCTGGCGATCGCATTTCCCTCGGTAAAGGGGACAAAATGACTTTTATTTTCCAAATGTCCTAAAAGGGGACAGGTGTTAGGGGTTAGGGTTTTCGGGTTTTCGGGTTTTCGGGTTTTCGGGTTTTCGGGTTTTAGTTGAATTCCCCCACTTCCCCATTCCCCCACTTCCCCATTCCCCCACTTCCCCATTTCCCCATTTCCCCACTGAAAATTATGCGTACAAATTGGCGAATCGGCTCTTTATTGGGCATTCCTCTCTATATTGATTCCTCGTGGTTTTTGATTCTGGCTTTTGTCACCTTGATCAATGCCACTGATGCAGAAATTCAGTCTCTGGCCGCCCAGAGTTCTGTTTTAGCGTGGTTACTTGGTTTAATCATGGCTTTATTGCTGTTTATCTCGGTTTTACTCCACGAATTAGGTCATAGTTTAATGGCTCGTTGCCAAGGCATCCAGGTCAATTCCATTACCCTGTTTCTCTTTGGAGGTATGGCCTCGATCAATCGAGAATCTCGGACTCCTCCAGAGGCCCTGCAAGTAGCGATCGCTGGACCCCTCGTCAGTTTTCTCCTGTTTTGTCTCCTATCCCTAGCCAGTCACTTACCCTATTTAAACGCCAATTTAACCTATATATGCGGGCATTTAGCGATAATTAACCTATTTTTGGCTCTATTTAATCTTATCCCCGGTTTACCCCTCGATGGGGGTCAAATTTTCAAAGCAATGGTCTGGCAAGCGACCGGCGATCGCTGGAAGGGTTTACATTGGGCTGCGATCAGTGGTCAATTAATCGGTTGGTTAGGGATTATTTTGGGGATTTTCTTGGTTCTCTTGACGGCAGATGTGGGGGGTGCTTGGTTAGGATTAATAGGCTGGTTTATCCTCAGAAATGCCAGCGCCTACGATAATTTAACTAATTTACAGGAAAGTCTCCTCAATTTCACAGCGGGAGAGGTGATGAGCAGACATTTGCGGGTTTTAAACGCCCATCAAACCCTAGAGGAATTCGCCCAAGAATACGTTTTAGACCGAGCGGCTGCCAATACTGCTTATTTTGCCGCTTCCGAGGGACGTTATCGGGGATTAATTCGGGTGGAAGATTTACAGGCGATCGAGCGGAGTTTCTGGTCAGAAAAACAACTGCTTGATATTGCCCATCCCCTCACGGAAATTCCCACTGTTGAGGAAAAAACCCCCTTAGTGACAGTGGTGCAGAAATTGGAAACCATCCAGGACCCGATGATCACGGTGTTAACACCAGCCTCCGCCGTAGCGGGAGTGATCGATCGCGGCGATATCCTCAAGGCAATTGCGATTAAATACCAAATTCCCCTAGAGGAAACGGATATTGAACGCGCTCGCGAGGGAGTTTACCCCAGTTATTTGCCCTTAAATGTTATTGCTGCCGCTCTCGACAAGAGTGAACCGCCAAAAATCGGCGAACCGTCCTTAATGTCCTGACGTAGAGAGGATGGAAGATAATAATCTTGAATCTGGCTAATCCGAAAATTTCCTCGCTGGTTAACCTGCCACAATTTCCCCGTTTCCACATCTAAACAACTTAACCAGCCTTGGCCGTAGGCCCAAGTATCGATACAAATGGCATGGCCGAGATTAACTGGTTTCCCGCTTTTTTGGCTGGTATGGCCGCAAATCATGGTTTTTCCCGAACTATGGGCGGCGGGATATTGAAATTTCTCCCAAAAGAGTTTGTATTCTGGTTGTCTGGCTAGGGGTAGATGGGGATCGAGACTAGCGTGAACAAATAAATGATTGGCAGTTTCGTAGCTATTTATACAGACTTTTCCTAAAAAATCCCAGTGAGATTCAGGAATTTTAATTAGGTGGCCTTCACTATAGGATTTGAGGGTGGCTTTACCGCCTTTTTCTAACCAGAGACGCTGTTTGAGGGGGTTATTACGGGCTTGCAGCATGATAATCTCGTGATTACCTTTGAGGGGAATCAAATTTCCCTGTTTATGTAGGGAAATCAGGCGATCGATCACCCCTTTCGAGTCTCTGCCCTTATTAACGTAATCACCGAGGGTGATTAAAGTATCTTGCGGTTTGGGGTTGACGATCTCTAGTAAGTGATCTAGAGCTTTCGAGCAACCATGAATATCGCCGATCGCTAAGGTTCGCATGAGGATTTGGTAGGGGATTAGGGCATAGGTACAGGTAAAAGTATTAAAAAAATCTGCTCACGACAAACAGCGATTATCGGTGATCTTGCTTAGGGTAACAAAAAGGCTTACAGTAAAATGTACCATAAATTATCAAATCTACTAAATTAATTAAGCTGTGCCGAAAGTTGTTATTGCAGGTAACTGGAAAATGCACAAAACCCAGAGAGAAGCTTTGGAGTTTTTGCAAGATTTTAAATCCCATCTAGAGGAAACCCCCGACGACCGAGAAGTAGTTCTTTGCGCGCCTTTCACAGCTTTAGCTGTCCTCTCTAAAACCCTCCACGGCGGTCGTATTCGCTTGGGGGCGCAAAATGTCCACTGGGAAAAATCGGGGGCTTATACGGGCGAAATCTCGGCGGATATGTTAACCGAAATTGGGGTTCACTATGTGGTTATCGGTCACAGTGAACGCCGGCAATATTTCGGCGAAACTGATGAAACCGTCAATTTAAGGGTCATATCTGCCCAAAAACAAGGTTTAATCCCGATTATCTGTGTGGGAGAAAGTAAGGCCCAAAGAGATGCTGGAGAAACGGAAAAGGTAATTATCAAGCAAATTCAAGGGGGTTTAGTCAATGTTGACCAAAAAAACCTCGTTATCGCCTACGAACCCATCTGGGCGATTGGGACGGGGGAAACCTGCGAAAGCGAGGAAGCTAACCGCGTTATCGGTTTGATTCGGCAACAATTAGACAATCCCGAAGTAACCATTCAGTACGGTGGTTCGGTAAAACCCGATAATATCGATGAAATTATGGCTCAATCGCAGATAAACGGGGCTTTAGTCGGTGGGGCGAGTCTAGACCCCGCCGTATTCGCTAGGATTGTTAATTATCGCTAATTGATGCTGCTGCCATGACGCGATTTTCCAAAACCCCGATGCCTTCTATTTCCACCCGAACCTTATCCCCCACCTGCATCGGTCCGATTCCTTCGGGAGTTCCCGTTAAAATCACATCCCCCGGCAGCAGGGTCATCACTTGAGAGATATAAGCCACCAAGACATCGGGAGGAAAGACCATATCGCTGAGATAACTGCTTTGTTTGGGTTCGCTGCCATCATTGAGAAAAGTGGTTAATTGCGCCCCGATACTCAATTCCCGGACAATCCAGGGGCCGAGGGGACAAAAACTGTCAAATCCTTTCGCCCGCGTCCATTGGCTATCTTTTTTCTGTAAATCCCTAGCGGTGACATCGTTAGCAATGGTATAACCCCAGATTTTACTTCTGGCCTGGGCTGTGGTGCAGTTTTTGGCGGTTTCTCCCATAATTAATGCCAATTCTCCCTCATAATCCACTCTTTCCGATTGGGGCGGATAAAAAATAGTTTCACCATCGGCGATAATTGTCGTCGGTGGCTTGAGAAATAAAAGCGGTTCTTCCGGTACAGGTGTTCCCATCTCGGCGGCGTGGGCGCGGTAATTTTTGCCCACGGCAATAATTTTCGACGGGAAACAGGGGGCTAATAGTTGGTAGCTATCGGGTTCTAATTCTAGCTTGGTTAGTTGCCCTCCTTGCCAGGGAGGGGCATCAAAGACGGCAACGCTACGGTTTAGCTGTAACAGTCCGTAGAAGATTTGTCCTTGACGATGTTTCACTCGTACATAGCGTTGCGCCATATTTTTCTGGGAATGACTAGCGATCGACTCTCGGATAGTAGTATGATCATATATCCTTGCTTCTTTATTAAAAGCTAGAGAGTTATGAAAATCAATTAACCTCCGGTCTTGACAAAGAAGCCTTCTAGTCCATAAGGATTCTGAGATGAGCAATAACTACGAAACTCTTTACATTCTCCGGCCCGATTTAGGGGAAGAAGTCGTTCAGCAACAAGTGGAACGTTATCGGACTCTGATTAGCGAACACAGCGCCACAGACATTCAAGTGAAGGTGTGGGGTAAAAAACGTCTGGCCTATCCCATCAAAAAACTCAATGATGGTGTCTATGTGCAGATGAATTATCAGGCCAGCGGCAAACAAGTCGCCCCCATGGAACGGGCCATGCGTTTAAGTGATGAGGTTATTCGTTATTTAACCCTAAAACTCGATCGCGTGGTGGCCCCCCCTGCGGATTTATCTCCCTTAACGGAAATTCCCCCCTCTCCTATCACCGAAGCGGTGGTGGAAGATGACGGTATCTCCGCTGAAGATTAATTATAGTCACAACTGTGTCGGGTCAATGCCCAATTCCCGTAATCGGGCAAAAGCGCG
>NZ_JADBUE010000321.1:0-5077 GCF_020245805.1 Microcystis sp. M179S2
AAGTATAATTACTCACTTGCATAAATGAGATGCTCCCAAATACCAAATACCGTTCAATCAAAGACAGAACTCCTTATTCCTGTGAGTGCCGCTTTCACCCCTAAAGGTTAGGCTGATGAACAGCAAAGAGTACAGGTCAAACAAATTAGATTAATTTGCTGATTTCGGTCTTTTAAAGATCGGCTCATTTGATTGTTCCTTGATATTCTGCGGGGAAGGATTTTCCTTCTGGTAAGGAGAAGCTTTGATCGTTTTGAGCGGAATTCCGCGAGATAATGCAGAATCTAAAAAAACCTCGACCGGAATTCCCCAGTTAGGACTATGGGTACTATCTAACACCGAACAGTTTTCTGTACTGTTTTCATAGGTTCCAGCCGTGGCATGAATAGCCACCACTTGATCATCTTGGTTAAAGACTCCAGCCCCACTCATTCCTTCAATCGTTGGATTTGTATATTTGACTCGATTTCCCTCTTGAAAGTGTTTTTTTGGATCGTCGAGATTCTCTAAAAGCTTTCTATCGTTTTCGGTGTACTCTTGATCGGAGCGGACGATCTGCTCTATAGCTCCGAGTGTCAACTCCTCTTTTGGTTTTCCAGAACAATATCTCCAACCTAATACCGAGACTGCTTGACCTTGAGAGATATTGGGATTTAAAGTGACAGTAGGATAATCCATCTCGCTGGTGAATTTAACAATGGCTAGGTCTAATTCTCTGTCTGGGATAATTTCTTGGATCGGATAGAATCGATTGTCATAGGTAACGATCTCCTTTGAAGATGGATTCAATAGATTATCTACTACGTGTTTGGCGGTCAGCACATAGTAATCATTAGAAGCGGAACCGATGATTATACCCGTTCCTATTCCTTTGATATACACAGTAGATTTTTTTAATGTTTCGGAAATTACTGATGAATTTACCTCATGCTCTTGCGGCATATTGCCGTTTTTTTCACAGCCTACCAATATACCCCATAAAATAATTGACAAATAAATAGTATAAATAGCTCGATACTTCATCTTTTTTACTTTGCTTTCGTGAGTAATATTCCTTTTTTCAAGAGATTTTTTATTGACCAGTGTTATCCTGAAATTCAAAGTTAACGGTAACAGTTTCAATTTTAGACCTAGTATGTATCAGTTTAAGAGTTTTGCCTCGACGAAGAATTTTATAAATAACTTTTTGATATTTCTCTTCCTCTTCTAGCCCGTATCGATAATAGTTTTGGTTATTATCTACTATTTTGGGGATAATATTTTTGTTTTGATGGCTTCCCAAACTTAAGGAAGTAAGTATTATTTGACAGTTCTGTGCAGCTGCCAATTTTATGGGCTTATTTGTAGTAAAATCGACTACCTTTTCAGAATCTGATATACAAATTTTAATTTTGTCGTTCGATTCTATCTGAAATGTTGCTATTTCTGTTGGATGAAAATAAATCCAAAAATTTTCGATTATATTTTTAAGGATTGTCAAAACTACTAATATTATCAGAATCAATACTATCAAAGGCAATACCCCCGATAGTATCAAGATCATGTTCAATTTTTGTTCAAGATTTAACCGATCAACAGGAGTCATTGGGTTTAACTTCCTTCCCCCAAGAGTTTCTGATTTGACGGAAAGAGGTGGAGACAAAAATCCGATCGGTTCTAATTGAGCCGTGGAGGTCGGTAATTCGCTAAATAATTGCTGAGAATTGAGCGATAAATACCAATCAATAGGTAATCCCAAAGATAAGGGAGCATTGTCTTGAATAATGAACGGAACTCTCTTATTATCTGCGTAGTTATTTTGTGGGGCATCAGTCGTGGTTTTTCCTCTTCCATTGATTCCTACTAAATGCCCTTTATGATCGAGAATTGCACCTCCACTGGTTCCTTCCTCGGTGTCATTGGTAAAAGCCAATTGATATCCGTCCTTTAGATAGCGATCAATAACCCATCCTTTGCCTTTGGTAAAAAGAAATTCTGCTGGACAATCAGGACTAGGAACTGCACCTAATTTACAGGGAAATCCAGTTACAAAAAAGTCACTTTTATCTGGCAAATTTTCCGACGTTTTTTTAATGGCTGTTTCGTATTGATAAGGACTCTCGAACCATAACAAGGCTAGATCAGCTTTTACCCCCATTCGCTCGAATTTAGCCTTGGGATGAATTTGACCTCTATGAATGAAACCCTCATGAGTTTGAATATAAAATTTGTCAATTCTAGATAAGACATGAGCGTTTGTTAAGACTAAATAATTGTAGATGCTTTGACTATTTTTCCGTTTGATTTCTTGTCTATCAACGATAACTCCCGAACCGCTGTCGTCTGTTGTAAATGGCCATTCTTCCCATAAAACTGTGTAAACTCTTACAGTGATCAATCTAGCGATATCCCTTATCATATCTTCATCCATCTTCCCTATAGAGGGTTGCTCATCAGCATTAGAAGTTTGTGCCTCGATAGGATATAAAAAAGCTTGCATGGTGAACAACACCATGCAAGTTAACAGAAAGATAACGATAAATTTTCTAAGTTTCATGATTACTGCGAAACACACACTTCTCTGGCCACCTTCTCTTCACCTCGCAAAACCGCCATAATGTTAACGAAGGTTGACTTATTACCACATTGCTTGAGAGGCCGCCCAGAAAAATTTCTATCGGAGAGAGCGAACAAGTCGTCTAATAACTGACTAGGGCTTTCTTTCCCACCACTGCCATTCTCAAATCCGTAAATATTTCCATTAAGCGTCCACAGAAGTTGCTCTTCTCTACATTTAGCTCCTTCTTTATTAGTAGTACAAATTGCGGGATTTCCGTTGATATAATCATGTCGTATATATTGAAACCCTTTGCGGAACTGTTCATCAAGACGATTACTCACCTCTTGACAGCGTTTTAGCGGCGTGTACCCAGCCTCTTTCGCTAACGGTTCTAACCACCGAATCAATTGACGTGGTTGGTTCTGCCATTGCTGGCTAGTAGCCACAGTAGCGGGAACACCATTACTGAGAGTTTGACACTGAAACCTCACTGGCGGGTTTTTTGCGAAAATCGGCTGAGAGAATAAGACCGAAAATCCGACTACTGCCGCTACAAGAACTATTGCGAACCTCTTGAGTCTATTCAACGTTAAAACCCTCCATCACTAAGGATAATATAAAATCATCTTAACTCAACAATTTCTGCTTAACTCAACAATTTCTGCACCGTGTTCGTTTTGTCACGATTTGTCACGATTTTCTGACAAAATCAAGGTACTCTGATCGGCTTTCGGTAGGAATCAGTCGGCAAAAAGAGGGGTTCTGACGGCTCGATCGACCCTTCTCGTTTATTCTCTTCAGTGCGAAGGAATAGAAGTTTATCGGGAACCTCTATAGTCGGTAGAACATCTCGACAAATTTCTAGGTGGCGATGAGATTGACAATTCATGACTAGATTTTTCCAAGCAAAGTGCAGATTGTATTGGGCGGTATAGAGACTTAACAAGCTAATCAATAATCCCAACAGTGGCATAATCTGATGAAATTGACGTGTCATGGCTCTTCTCTACTTTGTGTGATAATTTTTGTTTATGTAAGGTGAAATGGTTACTGAATAATACTTTTAGGACTATTTTGAAAGAAGAAACTATCAGTATAGACCCCCGTTTCCACACAGAAACCAAAAGAATCGTTTTATTTCTTTCCCTTATCAAGCCAGACGATTAGATGTGCTTTGACTCTAGCCTAGTTCTTCTTTAGATTATCGGGACGAAGAAAAATCCCTCCCTCGTTTTCGGGGTCTGGCGAAGAAGGACTAGGAGACGGTTTTGGAATTGGGGACTCGATCGGCTTCTGATGAGGATGCAAATCGAAGACTATTGCTCGAAGTAGATTAAAACCCCAGATAAATCCTGTGATCATGACTAATATCATCAAAAACTTGCCCAGAGGTATATTGACCATAGGAATCTGGGTATTGATCGCCGAACGAAGAACACTGACTTGACTATTATTGATAACTACTGTTTTTCCTAAATGATGCAAGTCTTCAAGAATTTCCTCTACATTTGTATAGCGATCTGTGTGGTTTTCTTGAATCATTCGATCGATAATAGCCGCTAGTTGATCCCCCACGTTATTAGCCTTTGTTCTCCATGCGAGCATTTTGTTACTCGAATTACGAGATATATCTTTTGGTTCAATACCAGTTAAAGCTTTAATAACAGTCATTCCCAAAGCATAAATATCACTATTGAATTCTGGATAACCGTCCATTTGTTCTTTTGGCGTATAACCACTGGTAAAAATTTTAGTTAGATTCCCCCCCGATAAATTCGGTAATGTTGAATTGGATAAAAGAGGTGCTTTGACTCCTCCAAAATCAATCAAAATAAATTTTTTATCTTGATCCCGATGCAAGATATTCGATGGCTTGATGTCTCGATGAATTACTTGTTTTTTATGAATGTATTCTAAAACGGGGAGAATCCCTAGCAAAAATTCAATGACTTCCTGTTCCTTGAATTTTCCGCGAGAGCTAATTTCCTCTTCCAGCGAATCACCTTCTATATATTCTTGAACTAAATAAAATTCTTGATCTTCTGAAAAATAGGCAGATAAATAAGGAATTTGATCGTGTTTGCCTAAATCCTTTAGCGTTTTAGCTTCTCGATAAAATAACTCCTGCGCTTTTTCAAGTTCATCTTGGTTATTGCTTTTAAATGTAAGCTTTTTAATAACACATTGACTTCCTAAACGCCGTGAATCTTCAGCTATATAGGTTTCTCCAAATCCACCCACGCCCAATTTTTTTACAATTTTATAATACTGGCCAATAATTATTGAGGGTTTCATGGTCTTGGTTGGCAATCTTGACAGAAGATGATTTATATTCTAGCAACCACAGCCACAAAAAAGCACCCCCTCGCGGGAGTGCCTTTTCGTTCAGACTAGGAATTAACCATTGATAGCCGGAGCAATCAGAGCTACAGGAGCCTGTTCACCACTAGCTAAGTCTAAGGGGAAGTTATGTGCATTACGCTCGTGCATTACTTCCATACCGATACCAGCGCGGTTTAACACATCGGCCCAAGTACC
>NZ_JADBUE010000322.1:0-6865 GCF_020245805.1 Microcystis sp. M179S2
ACTGTCTTACACAGAGTCCACAGACTTTCGCCCCATTTCAGAAGCCCGATTCCGTGTGTCCCACGGTACGTTGACCGCCTATAGCTTCTTGTACTTGTTGCGCGCGACTTTTTACCCGGCCCAGCTTTTCTGGTCGGAACCCCCTAAGCCGAGTTTTCAAGGTGCTGCGCCGTCCACTTGGTTTTCGAGACTGGCCTTTTAATTCTAACGTCAAGCCAACCTAGAACGGCGGGGTTTCAGACGCAAATTTTCGATGATCGAGAATGGCTTTAGCTTGAATTAAAGCCGATCGCACTTGTTCAAAACCTGTGCCACCATAGCTATTACGGGCCGCCACCACCTGACGAGGAGCGATCGCGTCGTAGATATCGGCCTCAAAAGCTGGATGTAATTCTTGCCATTCGGTCAGGGTTAAATCTTTCAATAACTTACCCGCTGCCAAACTGCTTTTAACGACTTTCCCGACTAAATTATAAGCTTCTCGGAAGGGAATCCCCTTACTGGCTAAATAATCCGCCACATCCGTCGCATTAGAAAAATCTTCCGCCACCGCATTAGCTAATCGGTCGGTTTTAAATTGAATTCCGGTGGCTAAAAGTACCGTCATCGCTTGCAAACAAATCCGCACGGTTTTAACGCCATCAAATAACGCCTCCTTGTCCTCCTGCAAGTCTTTGTTATAGGCCAGGGGTAAACCCTTCATTAAGGTCAATAACGCCTGTAAATGCCCAAAAACCCGCCCTGTTTTGCCGCGCACCAATTCGGGAACGTCGGGATTTTTTTTCTGGGGCATAATGCTAGATCCCGTGGCACAACTATCGGTGAGAGTGATAAAACTAAATTCTTGGGAAGACCAGAGAATCATTTCCTCGCTCAAACGGCTCAGGTGGACCATAATCAGACTAGCGGCCGTCATAAATTCAATGGCAAAATCTCGATCGCTGACTCCATCGAGACTATTGTTATAAACCTGCTCAAAATCGAGTAAATTGGCACTGTAATGACGATCAATCGGAAAAGTCGTCCCCGCTAAGGCCCCGCATCCTAGGGGCGAAATATTAGTCCTGGCGCGAATTTCTCCTAATCTTTGGTGATCCCGTTCGGCCATTTGAAAATAAGCGAGGAGATGATGGGCTAAACTAATCGGTTGGGCGCGCTGTAGGTGGGTATAACCGGGGATCAGGGTTTCCAGATGGTTTTCGGCGTGATTGACTAAAGCTTGCTGAAAATTGCGAATTTCTTGCCTAATATCATCGATTTGTTGTCTAAGATACAGACGAATATCCGTTCCTACCTGATCGTTTCGCGAACGGGCCGTGTGCAGTTTTTTGCCCACATCTCCCACAATCTCGGTTAAACGACGTTCCACGGCAAAATGCACGTCCTCTTGATCGATGCCGGGGTTAAAGTTGCCGGTGCGGTATTCTTGACGAATTTGTTCCAATCCAGAGACGAGACTATCTGCTTCTTCGGGGCTGATAATACCCGTATAGGCGAGCATTTTAGCGTGAGCGATTGATCCGGTGAGATCATACTCGATTAATTCGATATCAAAGCCAATACTGGCGTTAAATTCCACGATCGTAGGATGGAGACTACCTTCAAAGCGATCGCTCCAAGTTTTCTTTGCTGTCACTGTTTTCGTTAGATTATTGTGGATAAAGTTAACCAAAATATGCTAGGCAATTTTTAGGGATAATCTGGTGCTGATAGCATTACCGCTTCAGGTTAGAAAAATCTCCAACCCCACAAACATAAGAATAGCAAGAATTGCTCGCTCTGGCTGAATGCTGATAGGCGAAAAGCTAATAAGAAGTAAAACCTCGAAACAGATAACCGACAACCAAACCGATTAATAAGGCCCATGCTTGCCCAGTTTTGAGGAAATTTGAGAAGGATTTCTGGACATTGCCGATGATATCCACGTCTTGATCCGAAATAGTCATCAAGACATTGGTAAGGGGCGAAAAGTCGATCGAGACAGATAGATGATGGAAGATGTCGATCACGATGGCATTCCTCAAAGACGAAAATCTACAGAATAAGTTAACATGAAAACGACTAAATCAAAACCGCTTTTGTCTCCCTGGTGGTGAGTTGGAGAGGGGGTCACTTTCAAGATACTTGAGATTGCCGGTAATAGGATAATAATAAATTGCCCGCTTTTTCTAAATCTTGACCAAAGGCGATAATTCCTTCTTCATGACCACTCATCACTAAAATTTGTTGCTCCTCTAGACGCTCTTCTTGACATAAACGGATAATTTCTGCGGCCATTTCTGGGGTTCCATAGGCGATATTTTCTTGAGTGGTCGGCACTCGATACATCAAATTTTGCCACAGGGGGCGATGATGAATATGAATTACCCCATTAATCTGGGGATTCGCTTCATAAATTGCTCCATGGGTGAGAGTTTCCGAAGAAGCGGCGATTGTTCCCCGACAAGTGACCCGATTTTCTCTCCAATCGTAGTCTATAACCGTGGTGTAATGGAATTCATTTAATACTGGAATCCCTCCAGTATTAGTGCCAGAAATAATAATTTTTTTGTCTATTTTTCCTCGTTGACTCACATTACCAAAACCGATTCCGTTATCGTATTGACCGATTAATCCCAGTCGATAGAGCCGATTGCGCCAATAATTTAATTCTGCAATTTCTGAGCTTCTTAAGGGACGGTCAGGAATCCAAGTACAATTATATTTAACGTAACCTTCATCAATCATAAATTTTTCAAAAATATTCGGGATAATTTTGACACACTTTCCGCACAAAGTCCTGGAGAGGATAGGAGATATTAGTGATATAATTATCTTTAATAACTTGGGAGAATAGGGGTAAAACTTCCGTGTCTAAGGCGGGTTTAAATAAGTCCATCGGCAGGATTAAATCGGAACCTTCCCGCACATCAATTGTCTCAAAATTATCGGCTACAATTAACCAAAGAGGACGCACCCAAAGAGCCGAACGACTTTCGATCACCTGAATTACTTCTCCGTATAAAGTTCTATTTTTGCAGAATAAACTAACAATTTGATGGGGAGTGAATGTGTTCATAGACAATTCTAGTTTTCCTCGATACTATAGCAGTTATCTTAATGGTGAAGTACAAAGTTTTTCTTTTCGGGAACGACGGAACTGCGGAACAGTTTAGTGATCACATTGTAAAAGGATAAACCTCTTAGCTTATTTTGATTTCCCAACCTTTGTTTCTGCCACTTTTTGGGCAAAAAAGCCCAAAACTCTTTGATAGCAAGACTTACACCGATATTCAGCCAACTCTTGATAGAAGCTCAAATCACCCACACCGAGGAACTACCCATGAAATCCTTTGCCCGTCTCACCATCGTCAGCCTAATCACTGAACTTCCCCCGTATAAATATACTAGCTATGGCTAAAAGTCTTACAGAGCCTGAGTTAAAGCAATGTAATACTAATGGTATCCTGAACACAAGCTCCTGAAATCCTTACGCGGATAGGGTTTGAAGCAAAATTTTTCAAATTTGACCTTTTTGCCATTATAGCTTGTTTCAGGGGAGAAAACCATCAAAAACATGGCTACAAAAAAAATCGCTGACTCTAGGGATTAATGACATCATCTGTGATAATAAGGTTAGCGATCACTATACAGCCAACTCCACAGAATCGCTCTACTCTAGATACAGTCAACGGTACAGCCATTTTCAAGGGTAAAATGTACCCAGTGGCGGCTTGTCAATCAAGGTTTTGTTAATTTTTTAGCATTTATGTATTGGGCAAATCCAGACCCTACTTAGTTATTTTATAAAGCCAATATCGCTTTTTATCCTTATCACTGACTATAAGCTGAGTATTGTAACCATTAGTCTCGATTTGCTGAATTAATTGATCAGAGGGGATGTATAGAAATATATTGTCAAATTTACTACCTATTTGCTCTAATTTAGATAGTTTTTCTTCTAGTTCCTTTTGATTTTCCCCATAGACAACTTGTAGATAAACATCTGAATTGAGTAAGTGAGTTAAAGCCAGAACTCGATAGTACAGATCATCAGTAATTACTAAGACATTAGGTGATTTGTTAATTACTTCAGCAATCTGTAAGTTCATAATAGGTACAATTCCTTGAGTTCTTCCCGTAGGAGATTTAGCAATAGCCAGAGAGGAAAATATTCCTAGAGAAATTATGGCTATGCTGATCAATTGCCATAACCTTCTTTTGATAGGCTTTTCAACACCATGAAAAGCTTTAGAAGCAAGTAAATAAGCAACAGACAGACTAACCCCTATATAACTTGGAGTAAGATAGCGAGAGTATATAGTTCTTCTACCACCTTGCAAAAAGTCGGGAATAATCTGGGATAGACCAGGTATGATAACTAATAGAGCTATAAATAAGAAAGTATGAAATGGAGCCTGGCGATACATAAACCAAAAGGAATATATAATGATAATAAATATTAAATATGGTAAGGGGTTTTTAAAATTGAACTGGTTGTTAAAATCCACTAAAACTGTGGATGTATTAAAAATAATTGTTAATATTCTTTCAAGGACACTAATTTGAAAGTTATTCAACCAAGCTATCCTAGATTTGATGTCGCTCCAATCTCTAGTAATAACTAAAATCCAAGGAAGAAAGGAAACAAATAAAATGGTAGAAGCCAGTATATGGTTTAGTATTGATTTATTAAACTTAAATTTTTGAGTGACAATTACATAAACTGTTTGTGCAAAATAGACAAAGATAAAATTAACGTGTGAATAAATACCTAATGCCAGAGTTAATCCATAACCTAACCAGTTAAAATTATTGTTACTTCTCAGGCTGCGTAGTAGTGCCAAACTAGATAATATAATTGCTAACGAAAATAGACTATAGGAACGAATTTCCTAAGAATTAATCATATGGAAAGGAGAAACAGCAATTAAGCAAACTGTCATCCAACCTACTAGACTTGATGAAAATAATTCTAAAGATAACCAGTAAACCACAGGTAATAGTAGTAAGCCTATAAACACAGATAAACCGCGAGTCACTAGAACCGAATTACCCCAAAATTTCATCCAGTAGCGAAGTAGGATAAAGTAAAGAGGCGGACTAACATCTTGTTGAGTTAGGGCGTAAATAGTATCTTTGTTAGTTTTCTCACTGGCAAAGTCTTGATACTTGTTTAGGTCTTTAACAGTAAGAATTTGTCCATTAAAAGATTGAGAGATAAGCTCTTGGTAGGTATATCCTGAAGAACTAAGCAGCGTTCTTACCTCGTCTGTTGTGTAGGGTTTTTGGGATAATTCAAAAAACCTCAAAAAAATACTTAGTGAAAGAATGACGATGATTAGTAATACATTTATGCTAAAATGTTTTTTTGTTCTTAGAGATTGAGGTTTTAAACTCATATGTTGGCTCCTCTCGACTTTGTGTGATAATTTTTGCTTATAGAATCGTGAAATGCTTATCGGGCAAGACTTTTAGGGCTATTTTGCGGAAGAAACTGTCAGTACCAGAAGAGCCTCATGTTTATTTACTTACTCTTATTTATACTGAGTTGACAGTGATCCTAGCATATACTAACTCCTAAAGCGTAACCGTTCAGGAGGGTAAAGGTATGATAGCATGAAAGCTATGGATGAGAAGCACTTAAGAGAGAAATACGGAATAGACGACGATGATTGGGAAAGAACTTCAGGGCGAGCGCCGCATCGTTTTGTAGATTGGGACCTCGGAACGAAACCCAACACCCAACACCTAAATCTGTCTGAATGAGCGCTCGCTATTCCCCTCCTCCCATTGCTTTTTGTTGGGTTTCCTTGGGTCAACCCAACCGACGATAATTGTTATGATTACTGTAGTCCGTAGTCGTGGTCTTTTATATGCCGGATTAAAACAAACCGAAAAGGCAAAAATTAATCTACAACAAGTAGCTATATTATTCCGCCAACAGAATAATATGGCAGCTTAGGAAAAAGTGATGCAACTTTTACGGGAATTAGGGAGGTGACAAATGATAAAAACACCTGTTGATTTATACCGTAGAGGTAATGCTACATCTCCCAGAATGGATCATGTTCGTCCTAACAAAGATATTGCTATCTATGAAAATAATGGGCAAATATGGGTAAAAGAAACCCTTGCCGATGGACAAACACCGGGCGGAATTTCGACCTTTTCCGTTCAGGGAATGGGAAACAACTGGTGGAAACTAGATCGGGGGACTTCTATTCCCAGTGAGCTAGAATTAATTAATGATCGAGGTAATCACTGGTTATGGAAACCCTTATTTCCCATATCAATAGAAACCTATCAACAAGCCTTAAGGGTAATTGGTGAATTTTTTTATCGTGTAAGTTGAGGTAAACTATGAAAACTCTATCATTTAAAGACATCCAATTTATTATCGAAGCTCTCGAAGCCCTTCTCAAAAATTATAGTGACCGTATTCAACAACTAGAAGCTCTCGAAAACTATGAAGATGAAATTTCAGACTTAAGTAATGATTCTCTATTTTTACAAGAATTAATTACTGACTTACAAAATCAACAAACACAAGAATTGGCTCTACTTGTGCCTGAATTTGAATTGAAAAAGATGCCTTTACAAACATTAATTAAACAAGGAAAAACCCTGTCAATTGAGGAAAAATTAATCTTAGTGGAATCTCTAACTTCATCAATCCGCGAAGAATATAATCTAATGCGAACCTGAAATGAGAAAGATAATGATTACTTATTTAGCCACCTTTCCTGACAGGGGGACAAGCCAGCTGAAAAGCTTATGTAGCATGGAATACAGACACAGACTCCCAAAAAAGATAAGTCATATTTACCATATATGACCTAAATAACGAAAATGATAAGTGAACTATACCAGAAAGTGTTAGAAA